>NZ_JBIAPU010000002.1:330738-549073 GCF_042888465.1 Streptomyces sp. NPDC002888
CACCCGGCAAGCGTCGGCGAGCGGCTCCTCCGCGGAGCGCGGCAGCACCCGGCAAGCGTCGGCGAGCGGCTCCTCCGCGGAGCGCGGCAGCACCCGGCAAGCGTCGGCGAGCGGCTCCTCCGCGGAGCGCGGCAGCACCCGCCAAGCACCGGCGAGCGACGCCGCCGCGAAGCGCGGCACCACCCGCCAAGCACCGCCGAGCGGCACCGCCGCGAAGCCAGCGCCGGCAAGCGACACCGCCGCGAAGCGCACCGGTACCCACCCCGCACCGCCCAGCGAACCCCCCGTCAAACCCCGCCGCCTCCGCAAGTCGCGTCGAGTCGCACTCGCCGCCCTCATCACCGCCGCCCTGGTCTTCCCCCTCTCCGCCGCCGCGCACCCGGAGATCCCCGCTCCGGCCCCCGCCGTCCTGCCTCCGCCGACCGCGGCGACCCTGCACGACGCGTACGCCGCCAACCGGGCCAACGCCGCGCAGGCGTCCCGTATGGCCGCGGCCCACGGCGACGAGGACCGTGCCGCGGCGGACCGGGCCATGGCCGCCCCCTCCCGCCACCTGCTCACCTTCGACGGCCGAGGCTCCGGCCAGGCCACGGAGGTCCTCGGCGACCTCGCCCGCGCCGACCGCGTCGCGATCCTCGTCCCCGGCTCCGACACCTCTCTCGACGCCTACGGCCGCTTCCGAAGGACGGCGACCTCCCTGCACGCGGAGCTGACCCGCGAGGCCCCCGCGGGCACCCGCACCGCGGTCGTGGCCTGGCTGGGCTACGAGACACCCGGCACGATCAGCGCCACGGTCACGACCACCGGCCGAGCCGAACAAGCCGCCCCACACCTGCGCGAGTTCATCCACACCCTGCGCGGCGTGGTCGGCGACGACGCGAGCATCTCCCTGCTCTGCCACTCCTACGGCTCGGTCGTCTGCGGAAGAGCGTCCAAGCACCTGGACGTCGACGACATCGCCCTCCTCGGCAGCCCCGGCACCGGCGCCGACTCCGCCGCGGCCCTGCACACCCGGGCCCGCGTCTGGGCGGCCCGAGGCGCCGACGACTGGGTGCGGGAGGTCCCGCACGTGAGGGCCGACCTGTTCGGCACCACCGTCGGCTTCGGCACCGACCCGGTCTCCCCGGCGTTCGGCGCCCGCGTCTTCGCCGCCGGCGACGGCGGTCACAGCGACTACTTCGCACCGGGCTCGGCCTGCCTGACCAACCTCGCCCGGATCGTCCTCGGCGACACCTCGGAGGTGACCCGTGCGTGAGACCACCCCGCGCCGCGTCCGTAACGGCATACGACAGGGCGCCGACCGGGTCGACGCCGCCACCCCCGCCGAGCGGGACCGCGCGGTCGACGCATTGCGCGCCTTCGCGATCCTCGGTGTCGTCCTCGGCCACTGGCTGGTGACCGCCCTGGTCGCGGACGGCGCCACGCTGCACACCGCGAGCCCGCTGCAGCACATGCCCTGGCTGGCCCCGATCTCCTGGGCCTTCCAGACGCTCGCCGTGTTCTTCCTGGTGGGCGGCCATGTCGCCACCCGCGGCTACATCTCCGCCCGGGCCCGCGGCACGACGTACGGCGCGTGGCTGGCCGCCCGCCTCTCCCGGCTGCTCAAACCGGTCGCGGCCGTCCTCACCCTGTGGACGGTGACCGCGCTCGCCCTCCTCCTTTCCGGCGTCGAGTACGACACGGTCCGCGCCCTGGTCAAGTTGGCGCTGTCACCCCTGTGGTTCCTCGTGGTCTTCACCGTGCTGACGGCCGCGACCCCACTGCTGACCCGGCTCAACCCGCTGTGGCCGCTGGCCGTCGTCCTCCATGTGGACCTGCTGCGCTTCGGCCTCGGCGGCCCGTCCTGGCTCGGCTCGGTGAACGTGGTGGCGGGCTGGCTGGTGCCCTACGCCCTGGGCGCCGCCTGGACACGGGGCGAGCTGGACCGCCGTCGCGCCGCCTGGCTGCTGCTCACGGGCGGTACGGCGGCGACCGCGGCGCTCGTCGCGTGGGCGGGCTACCCCGCCTCGATGGTCGGGGTCCCGGGCACCGGAATCTCCAACCTGGGCCCGCCGACGCTGGCCGTCGTCACCTTCGGCGTGGCCCAGTGCGGCCTCGCCCTGCTCCTGCGCGACCGCCTGCGGCACGCCCTGCGCAGGCCGGTGGCCTGGGCGGCGGTGGCACTGGTCAACCTCTCCGCCATGACCATCTTCCTCTGGCACCAGACGGCCCTGATGGCCACCACGGCCACGGGACTCCTCGTCGGCCGCCTCCCCGGCCTGCACACCGTCCCCGACGGCCTGGACTGGGTCTGGGCCCGCCTCGCCTGGCTGCCGGTCTTCACCCTCGTCCTCGCCGTGTGCTGGACGGCGTTCCGCCATCACGAGCAGGGTGGGCGTCGGCGTACCGAGCGTCCAGGTCGCTCGCGGGTGGTTCGCGTGCACCGGACGTCCGAACGGGCGAGGGCGCGTCATGTCTAGGGTGGACGTGTGACGGAGACGGGGGTGGAGCGGGTGCTCCGGCGGTACGGCCTGCGCTGGTTGCATGTGCTGCGCGACGACCTGCTCACCGTGAGAGCGGACCCGCTGCCGCCCTCTGTGAGGCTGCGCTGGCTGCCGCACGTCCTGCTGTGCCTGGTCGCGCTCGGAGTCACGTCCGGAGCCGTGGCGCAGCTCACGGACAACGGGGGCGTGGGCATCCAGATCGCCTTCCCGCTCGGCCTCGCTCAGGGCGGTGCGATGGTGCTCGCGCTGAGGAGGCCCGTCCCCGCCTGGTTGCTCACGACGGCGGCCATGATGGTGGGCGCCTTCGAGGTGCGCCGGCACCTGCTGGCCAATGGCGCCCACGACTTCACCTGGCCCTGGACGGCAACCGGGATCATCGCACAGATGGCCGTGCTGCTGTTGCTCGCGCTGCGCGTGCCCACCCGGGTGTCCGCCGAGGCCCTGGGCGTGACCGTGCTCCTCACGTATGTCGTCCAGGGCCTGATGGGCGCCGCCGACTACCAGCCCACAGGGCTGGTCGCGGTCGAGCTCTTCGCGGTGGTCGTGGTGCTCGGCATCGCCCTGCGCGGCCGCCGCGAGGCCCGTGCGGAACTCGTCGAGCAGGCCACGCTCACCGCCGAGGAACGCTCCCGCCGCACCCTGCTGGAGGAGCGCAGCCGGATAGCGCGCGAGCTGCACGACGTAGTGGCCCACCACATGTCCGTCATCTCCATCCAGGCCCAGGTCGCCCCGCACCTCGTCGAGAACCCCTCCGAGGAGCTGAAGGAGAACCTCGCCGGCATCCGGCAGAACGCGCTGGAGGCCCTGACCGAACTGCGCCGGGTCCTGGGCGTGCTGCGCTCGGAGCACCTCGACGTGCCGAAGGCGCTGGAGGGTACCGAGTCCGGGAGCGACGCGGCCCCGCATGCCCCGCAGCCGACCCTCGACCGGCTCGACGCGCTCGTGGAGAACACCCGCGGCGCGGGTCTGTCGGTGACCCTCGAAGTCACCGGCGACCGGCGGACGTTGCCGCCCGGCGTGGAGCTGTCGGCGTACCGGATCGTGCAGGAGGCGCTGAGCAACGTGCTGCGCCACGCGCCCGGCGCGACGGCCCGCGTCCGGGTCGAGCACCACACGTTCGGGTTGAGCCTGATGGTCGTCAACACAAGCCCCACGCGGGCCGCGTCCCCCTCGTCGGGCGCCGGGCACGGGCTGCTCGGCATGCGGGAGCGGGCCGCGATGCTCGGCGGCGGCCTGTGGGCGGGCCCGGAACCGGACGGCGGCTACCAGGTGTCCTCCTTCCTCCCGGCGCAGGTGCCCACCGACGGCCTCGACCACGTGTTCCCGGCCCCCGCGGCCGCTCCGGCCCCCGACCCGAAGGACTCCAGCGCATGACGAGCAGCCCCATCCGTGTCCTCATCGCCGACGACCAGCAGATGGTCCGGCAGGGCTTCACCGTGCTGCTCAACACCCAGCCCGACATCGAGGTGATCGGCCAGGCGGTCCACGGCCTCGACGCCGTCGACAAGGTGGCCGAACTCGCCCCGGACGTCGTCCTCATGGACATCCGCATGCCCGAACTCGGCGGCATCGAGGCCACCCGCCGCATCACCGGCGAGCGCCCGGACATCAAGGTGCTGGTGCTGACCACCTTCGACCTCGACGAGTACGTGTACGACGCGCTGCGCGCCGGCGCGTCCGGTTTCCTGTTGAAGGACGCCTCCGCGGACCAGCTCGCCGAAGCGGTACGGGTGGTGGCCGCCGGCGACGCCCTGCTCGCGCCCGGCATCACCCGACGGCTGATCGCCGAGTTCTCCCGCCTGGGCGACAGACCCCGCGCCCCGCTGAAGGAACGCGTCGGCGGTCTGACCGAGCGGGAGACGGAGGTGCTCGCCCTGATCGCGCAGGGCCTGTCGAACGCGGAGATCGCCGAACGTCTCGTCGTCGCCGAACAGACCGTGAAGACCCATGTGGGCCGCATCCTGGTGAAGCTGGGTCTCCGGGACCGGACACAGGCGGCGGTCTTCGCGTACGAGTCGGGACTGGTGAGGCCGTCCGGCTACTGACGTCGGCCCCGTGGTGGGCCCGTAGTACCTGAGACGGATGCCGCAGGACCCCCCTCACTGGTGACGACCGCTACCACGGTCCCGGCCTACCGTTCTGTATGTGACCGAGACGACCCAGCACCTCAGCTCCCCGGACGGCGGGAGCAGGCCGCGCAGCCCGGAGTTCCGGATGGCGGCGGAAGCCCTGCGCGGGCTGCGGCAGGACCTGTTCCACGACGCCTTCGCCTACGACCCGCTGCCACGCATGCGAGTCGACGGCCCGCTGACCAGGCTGCTGCCCCCGCGCATACGGAGGCACGCGGTCTGGACGCCGCACGCCCTGGTGGCGCTCGCCGGCCTGCTGTCCATGACCATCGCGGGCGAGAGTGCCGGTGACGACATCGCCGTGGTCGTGAGCGCCCTCCTCGCGATCGGCCCGATCCTGCTGGCCATGCTGCGTCCCGTCGGCGCGTTCTGGTTCTCCATGGTGGCCACCCCGATCGCCACGACGTTCGGCTACGGCTGGGACGAGTGGCCGTGGCGGCCCGGCAGCTTCGCCTCCCACCTGGTCGTGCTGACGGTCGTGGCGCTGCGCACCAGGCCCCGCGTGGCGGCCTGGATGTGGGCACTGACCGCGGCGTACGGCATCCTCGTCGAGCCCTTCTTCGGCTCGGAGTACTGGTCGTCGAACACCGGCCCCATGCTGGTCTGCTCCGCCGTCCTGCTGCTCGGCGTCACTGTCTGGCACATACGCCGGGAGGCCAAGCAGGAGGTGACCGCCCAGCAGACGGTGACCGCGCACGAGCGGTCCCGGCGCACGCTGCTGGAGGAGCGCACGACGATCGCCCGCGAGCTGCACGACGTGGTGGCCCACCACATGTCGGTCGTCGCCATCCAGGCGGAGGCCGCGCCCTACCGGGTGGAGAACCCGCCGCCGGAGCTGGAGCGCGCCTTCGCCACCATCCGGGAGAACGCGGTGGCGGCCCTGACCGAACTGCGCCGCGTCCTCGGCGTGGTCCGCGCCGAGGACTACGAGGCCCCCGACGCCCCGCAGCCCACCCTCGCCGACCTGGGGGCACTCCTCGACAACGTCCGCGACGCCGGCCTGAGCGTCGACAAGGCCATCACCGGCGCGGTCCGTGAACTCCCGCAGGGCGTCGAACTGTCGGCGTACCGAATAGTCCAGGAGGCGCTGAGCAACACCCTCCGGCACGCCCCCGGCGCGAGCGCCCGCGTGGAGATCGGCTACGTCCTCGGCGGCCTCGGCCTGCGCATCGTCAACGACGCGCCCCCGGAGCTCTCCCTGCTCAAGCCCTCACCCGGCGCCGGCCACGGCATCACCGGAATGCGGGAGCGTGTGTCGATGCTGAACGGCGAGATGACGGCGGGCCCCACGGACGACGGGGGCTACGAGGTGACGGTGTTCCTGCCGGTCGCCATGGTGAGCGAGGACGAGGTATGACCATCCGCGTACTGATCGCGGACGACCAGATGATGGTCCGCGAGGGCTTCTCCGTCCTCCTGAACGCGATGCCGGACATCGAGGTCGTGGGCGAGGCGGTCAACGGCCGAGAAGCCGTCGACCGGGTCCGCGACCTCACCCCCGACGTGGTCCTGATGGACATCCGCATGCCGGAGCTGAACGGCATCGAGGCGACACGCGAGATCGTCGCCGCCGACGGCACCGCGAAGGTCCTGGTCCTGACCACCTTCGACCTCGACGAATACGTCTACCAGGCCCTGCGCGCCGGTGCCTCCGGCTTCCTCCTGAAGGACGCCTCGGCCCGCCAACTCGCGGACGGTGTCAGGGTGGTGGCCGCGGGCGAGGCGCTCCTGGCCCCCTCCGTCACGAAGCGCCTGATCACGGAGTTCTCCAAGCTCTCCGACACCGCTCGCATCCCCGCCACCGCCCAGGCGGCCTACGGCGACCTCACCGAACGCGAGACAGAGGTCCTCGTCCTCATCGCCCAGGGCCTGTCCAACGCGGAGATCGCCGAACGCCTGGTGGTGGCCGAGTCCACGATCAAGACCCATGTGAGCAGGGTCCTGGTGAAACTCGGCCTCCGAGACCGCACCCAGGCAGCGGTCTTCGCCTACGAGGCCCGCCTGGTGAGGCCGGGCTAACAGGACACTTCAGCCGGCGTCGGCGAAGGCGGAGTTGACGACGGCCATGACGTAGGGCCGTTCGGAGGCGGCGCCGGTGGGGTTGAGGGAGTAGGCGACGCGGCGTCTCAGGTCGCGGGTGGCGAAGACGCCATTGGTCCACCCGGGCCGGGAGCCGGTCTTGCCCCACACGGTGACGCCGTTGTCGAGGGTGACCCGCATCAGGCCGCCGACGCTGAAGCAGCTCGTTCCGTTGATGCAGTTCGTGTTGGTCGGCGCGCTGGGCACATCGGGCACCGTGAACACCAGCTTCTGCTGGGCGGGCGGGAGGAGCCGGCCCCGGAACAGGGCGGTCGTGAACCGGTCCAGATCAGCGGCCGTGGAGATCATTCCGCCCTCGGCCCAGGCCCAGGGGCTCTGCTCGGTCACCTCGTCCGTACCGACGTGTACGCGAGCGTGCGGTGCGGGGACGGACATGTCGTCCGGGGCGGGGAGGCTGGTGTCGCGCAGCCCCAGCGGTCGGATGAGACGGCGGGTGAGTTCGTCCTTGAAGGTTCGACCGGTCACCTTCTCGACCAGGAGGCCCGCGACGAACGTGTTGACGCCGTTGTACTGCTGCACACTGCCGGGCTCGGTCGGCTGCCCCGCTCCCTGGCTCTCGGCGGCCGCGAACGCGCCTCGCACCACGTCCTGCGGCGACACGCTCTTCCGCCACCAGCCGGGCCCGTCGGCAGGCCCGGGTATGCCGGCCGGTGCCGGCAGTCCGCTGGTGTGGTCCAGGAGCTGGCGCACGGTGACCGTGCCGTACGCGGCCGGGACGAGGTCGGGCAGGTAGCGCCGGACGGGCGCGTCGATGACGATCCGGTGCTCGGCGGCCAGCTGCAGCACGACCGTGCTGGTGAAGGTCTTCGTCACGCTGCCGATGCGGAAGTGGGCGTCACGGGGCACCTCTCCCGCGGTTCCGGTCCACGGCGTGGCCCGGCCGTCCCCCGCCACCCTGACCAGTGCACCGGCGACCACGCGATCGGGAAGACGGGCGAGCAGCTCCCGCACCGGCGCGCTCTCCCACGAGGCGGCGCCGGCGGACCGCTGCGGGACCGCGGACGCCGTCACCACGGGCACGCAGGCACCGGAGGTGATCACGGCGAGGGCCGCGCCGGTCACCACCAGGCGGCGAAGGGCAGAAGGACAGCGGCGCATCAGATTGCTCCCAAACATGATCGGTGGCCACGAAGCCGAAAACGGTGAACGGCCGCCAACTCTGCCGCTCCTGCTCCCGGTTGCCATCAGTGATCACCCTGGGCTGCCCCCGAGACACCCCTGAAACCTCTGGCGCCGCCTCCCCGGCCGGCCCAGGCCCTACTGGGACAGGCCCTACTGGGACAGACCCGGGCGCTCTCCGAAGATCTGCTCGCGGTGGACGCGCCAGCGCTCCATCATGGCCGAGATCTCGCCGTCGACGAACTCGAAGAAGGCGAGGGTCTCGGCCATGCGGCGGCCCGCGGGGGTGTCGCCGCCGAGGCTGGTGACGCCCTCGCTCAGGGCGGCCTCCCAGCGTTTGAGGACGGTCTCGCGGTTGGCCAGGGCCTCGTACCACTGGTTGCTGTGCACCCGGTAGCGCTCCCGTCGTGAACCGGGCTCGCGCTCGCGGGACACCATGTGCTGCTGGGCCAGGTAGCGGACCGCGCCGGAGACCGCGGCGGGGCTGATCCGTAGCTGTTCGCCCAGCTCGGCGGAGGTCAGCGCGCCCTCGTCGGAGGAGAGGAGCGCGGCGAAGACCCGGGCGGGCATGCGCTGCATCCCCGCCTCGACGAGCTGCGCCGCGAAGGACTCGACGAATCTGGACACGGCCTCCGCGTCCCGGCCGTTGTCCCGCCCGCTCTCGCTCATGGCCTCATCCTAACGGCGATTCACTCTCTTCCTTAACTTCACAAATTTCTGAAAGAAGCGTACGTTCTGAAGCATGACGAAGGCCATCACGATGTCGGGGCTGCACAAGTCCTTCGGCCGTACCCACGCGCTCGACGGGCTCGACCTGGAGGTCGGGGTGGGCGAGGTGCACGGCTTCCTCGGCCCGAACGGCGCCGGCAAGTCCACCGCCATCCGCGTCCTGCTCGGCCTGCTGCGCGCCGACTCGGGCGCCGCCCAGATCCTCGGCCGCGACCCGTGGAAGGACGCGGTGGAGATCCACCGCAGGATCGCGTACGTCCCCGGCGACGTGACGCTGTGGCGCAACCTCTCCGGCGGCGAGGTCATCGACCTGTACGGCAGACTGCGCGGAGGCCTGGACACGCGGCGCCGCGCCGAGCTGATCGAGCGCTTCGAGCTGGACCCCACGAAGAAGGGCCGGACGTACTCGAAGGGCAACCGGCAGAAGGTCGCCCTCGTCGCCGCCTTCGCCTCGGACGTGGACCTGCTGATCCTGGACGAGCCCACCTCGGGTCTGGACCCGCTGATGGAGGAGGTCTTCCAGCGCTGCGTGACGCAGGAGCGGGAACGGGGGCGGACCGTCCTGCTGTCCTCGCACATCCTCAGCGAGGTCGAGGAACTGTGTGACCGGGTCAGCATCATCCGCAAGGGGCGGACCGTCGAGAGCGGCTCGCTCGCCGACCTGCGCCACCTGACACGGACCAGCGTGACGGCGGAACTGGCCGGACCGCCCAACGGGTTGGCCCGGCTCCCGGGGGTGCACGACGTCGAGGTCCAGGGCCGGCGCGTCCGGCTCCAGGTCGAAACGGACCAACTGAACGCTGTACTGCGCTCGTTGAGCGAGTCGGGCGTACGGTCGCTGACCTCGAAGCCGCCGACGCTGGAGGAGTTGTTCCTGCGGCACTACCAGGACGAGGTGGGGGCGCGATGACCACCTTCGCACCGCAACTCGTCGGCACCGGGACGCTGTTGCGTTTCGCCCTGCGCCGCGACCGGGCGATGATCCCGGTCTGGGTGGGGGTGAACGCCTTGATGGTCCTCTCCATGCCGAACAGCCTGAAGGGTCTGTACGCAACGGCCGCAGAGCGCGCCGACCTGATGGAGCAGATGGCGGCCAACTCCTCGCTGCGCGCCCTGGTCGGGCCCGTCTTCGACGACTCCCTCGGCGCCCTCACCGCCTGGCGCGTCGGCGTCTACGCGGGCGCGCTCGCGGCGGTGACGAGCCTCCTCATCGTCGTACGGCACACCCGGGACGAGGAGGAGAGCGGCCGTCAGGAGCTCATCGCCTCCGGCATGGTGGGCCGCCGGGCCTCCCTGACGTCCGCCCTGCTGGCGGCGGGAGTCGCGAACGCCCTGATCGCGACGCTGGTCACGGGAGGCCTTGCCGGGCAGGGTGCCGTCGGCGCCCTGGCCTTCGGGCTCGGTCTCGCGGCCGTCGGGATGCTCTTCGCCACGATGGCGGCGATCGCCGCGCAGCTCACCGAGAGCGCGCGCCTCGCCCGGGGTCTCACCTCGGCGGTCCTCGGTGCGGCCTTCGTCCTGCGCGCGGCGGGCGACTCGGCGACGGACGACGGCTCGTCGCTGCTGACGTGGCTGTCGCCGCTCGGCTGGCTGGAGAACCTGCGGCCGTACGCGGACGAACGCTGGTGGGTGCTGCTGCTGTTCGTCGCGGCGGCGACGGCACAGGCGGCCGTGGCGTACGCACTGGCCGGGCGCCGGGACGTGGGCATGAGCTTCCTGCCCACCCTCCCCCACTCTCGGCTCCGCTCGAGCGGGGGGACCCCCATCGGCCCCGCGACCGGCCGCCTCGGCTCGGCGGGCGCGCTGGCCTGGCGGCTGCAGCGGGGCAGTGTGCTCGGCTGGAGCGTCGGCTTCCTCCTCGCCGGGGTCGTCTACGGCGGGATGACCGACGGGGCGGCCGACCTGGTCGGCGACAACGAGCGGGCCCGGGAGATCTTCGAGCGCATGGGCGGACAGGGCGGCCTCACGGACGCGTTCCTCGCCTCGATGGTCGGGATGCTCGGGCTGGTGGCCGCGCTGTACGTGGTGGCGTCGGTCCTGCGCCTGCACGGCGAGGAGACCTCGGGCCGGGCGGAGCCGGTGCTGGCGAACGCGGTGGGCCGACTGCGGTGGGCGGCCGGCCATCTGGTGATCGCCTTCGGCGGGGCCGCCCTGATCATGCTGCTCGCCGGACTGGGCTTCGCGATCGGATACGGGAAGGAGGCCGGGCCGATCCTCGGGGCGTGCCTGGTGCAGTTGCCGGCGATCTGGGTGGTCGGGGGACTGGCGGTCCTGCTGCACGGCGTGGCGCCCCGGGCGGCGATGGGCGCCTGGGGCGTGGCGGGCGCTGTGCTCCTGCTCGGCTGGGTCGGCCCCGCGCTGGATGCTCCGCAGGCGCTGCTGGATCTGTCGCCGTTCGGGCATCTGCCGAAGTTGCCGGGCGGGGACATGGCCTGGGGGCCGGTGCTGGTGCTGACGGGGTTGGCGGTGGTGCTGGTGGCCGGGGGCCTGGCGGGGTTGAGGCGCAGGGACGTGACGACGTGATCGTCGGCTGATGCCGGGGGTGGGCCGCGCAGCCCGGGCGGCCGGTTGCGCGGCCCACGGCCTGCCGGGTGGGAACCCCGCGGTGGCCGCGGGGCGTCCTTCTCGGGCGTGGGACAACGTGTGCAGGCCGCAGCCGGGTGTATGAGCGCCGCCCTCGGAGCCGGGGCGGGGCTTGCCGTGTGGACCGTCAGGGCGCGCGGGCGGGTGTGGCGCTTCGAACAGGGCCCGGACTGGAGCCTGCTCTACGCCGAACTGCCCCTGGCCCTCCTCGGCGGCACCGTCGCCGGCCTCGCGCTGTGGGCCCTCGTCCATGCCGTCGTCAGAGCGCGACGCTGAGCCCCTCCAACCCGCGGATCACGAAGTTCGGCTTGCGCCGCGGCTCCGCCGCCAGGGCCATGGTCGGGGCCTTCTCCAGCAGCGCCGTCATCGAGGCGGCCAGCTCGATACGGGCCAGGGGTGCGCCGATGCAGTAGTGGATACCGGCGCTGAAGGAGATGTGGGGGTTGTCCTTGCGGGAGAGGTCAAGCCGCTCGGGGGCCTCGAAGACCTCGGGGTCGTGGTTGGCGGAGCCGAAGAGCATGGCGATCTCCGCGCCCCGGGGGATGACGGTGCCGTCGATCTCGATGTCGTCCAGGACCCAGCGTTCGAAGAGCTGCAGCGGGGTGTCGTAGCGCATCAGCTCCTCGACGGCGGTCGGGACGAGGGAGTGGTCGGCGCGCAGGGCGGCGAGCTGGCCGGGGTTGCGGAACAGGGCCCACCAGCCGTTCACCGTCGCGTTGACCGTCGCCTCGTGGCCGGCGTTCAGGAGCAGGACGGCGGTGGAGATCATCTCCTGCTCGGTGAGCCGGTCGCCCTCGTCGTGCGCCTCGATCAGCCCCGAGACGAGGTCGTCGCCGGGCTCCTTGCGGCGGACGGCGATCAGCTCCGTCAGGTACTCCGAGAACTCCACGGACGCCCTGACCGCCTTCGCGGCGGTCTCCTCCGAGGGGTTCAGCTCGTACATCCCGCAGATGTCGGCCGACCAGGGCCGCAGCTGCGGACGGTCAGCCTCCGGGATGCCCAGCATCTCGGCGATCACCGCGACGGGCAGTGGCTCGGCGACATCCGTCAGCAGATCACCCCCGCCCGCCCCGACGAGTCCGTCCACCAGTTCGTTCGCCAGTCCGTGCACATACGGCTTGAGCCGCTCCACCGTGCGCGGCGTGAACGCCTTCGACACCAGGCGCCGGATGCGCGTGTGGTCCGGCGGCTCCAGGTCGAGCATCCCGTGGTCGTTCAGCGTGTGAAACGGCTCGTGCTCCGCCGGCGGCGCCGTCCGCCCGAAGTCCTCGTGCGTGAACCGGTGCTGATACGTCCGCCCCAGCCGCCGCTCCCGCAGCAGCGCCGACACATCGGCGTGGTGCGGCACGAGCCACTGGTCGGTCGGCTCATAGCGGATCACGCGGCCCTGGGCGCGCAGCTCTGCATAGGCGGGGTACGGGTCGGCGACGAACGCCGGGTCCCAGGGATCGAAGGCTGCCATGGACGGACGCTAGCCCGCCGGACCCCTCGCTGACCAGGGGCATCCTTCGGCCGGAGCTCTCCGGACCGGTCCTAGCGGGCCATCGACCGGTCCAGCTCCCGGGCCCTTTCCCTCGCCAGGCCCACCCAGTCCTGCCGAGGGGGCGCCGGCACCTGGATGTCCCTCTGGCCCTCCAGCCCCACACGGGGTTCCGGCCAGCACACCTCGACACCGGCGCGCTCCGCGAGGGCCACCGCGGTGCCGATGAAACCGGCGGTCAGGGCGTCGACGATCTCGTGCCGCGTCCGGTCGCGCCACTCCAGCAGGGCGTTCACGAACGCCTCGTAGGCGACGGGATCGACTTGGCACTCGTCGTTCTCCATCGGCCCGATCCCCGTCGGCATCCCCAGCTCGTCCTCGTACACGCGCACGTGCAACAGGAACAGCCGGGCCGCCCCGTTGGACGGGTTCCACAGGGTCTGGTCTCCCAGGTCGAAGTACTGGCTCATGGCTGCCCCTCCCGGCTCGCGATCAAGAGCGGGCAGGTTGACCACACCGCTCACCCGGCGACAGCGAATTCACGACACCACCGGCACCGTCAGCCCCCACGCGTCCTCCCACACCGTCCACGTGCGTCTGCGTACCGGCCCCGACACCACCGCATCCGCCCGGTACCGGAAGTCCGCGCCCGACACGGTGACGGTGCGCCCCGCGGCCCGCAGCGGCGACGCCTCCGCGCCCACCGAGACCGGCCGCACCTCGACCGCGGCGGCCCCGGCGCCCTCCGCCGACACGGACACCGCCGCGACCGGCTGGTCCAGGTCCACCAGCGTCACCCCGTCGACCTCCACCCGCAGCCGGGCAGGCCCGGGGCCGGGCGCGGAGGGCTCCCGGGCGGGGCGCGCCGGCACCAGCGTCCGTACGAGGGACTGGCACGTGCGCAGCCACGGCCGCGCCGACATCCCCGGCCCGACCGGCTCGGCGCCCTCCTCCGCGTGGATCGGCGGTATCCGCAACGCGTCGAGGACCACCCCGTCGCTGTCGTCGACGAGCAGGTCCATCCGCCGCTCGACCCCGTCGAGGACCGCCCGCGCCGCAGCCACCGTCCCCGTCGGCACCCCCAGCGCCGCCGCCAGCGACAGCCCGCCCCCCACCGGCACCATCGACAGCACACATCCGGCCAGCTCCCGGCGCCGGTGCAGCACGGACACCGCCCGCAGCAGCGCCCGGTCGTCCCCGACGACCACCGGCCGCCGCGAGCCGCGCCGTGCCAGTGCCCGGGCGAATTCCTCCGGACCGTCCGGCAGACACACTTTGGTGGTCGCACCGGCGCTGAGCACGTCTTTCGCGATCCGTACGGCCTCCCCGTCCGCCCTTCGGGCAGTCGGATCGATGACGACCAGCAGCTGATCGGAAGTCGCGAAAGTCGCCACCTCGGCCATGCCTCGCTTCCTCGGGTAGCATCTTTGTGCAAGAGCCCCTTGCGCTATTGCGCCAGGGGCTTCGTCTATTCCGGGGCATCCGGTCCGACGGGTTGCGGCCAACGAAGGTCGCTGGTGTACCAGGCATGTCCGTGCCATGTCCACCTCTGACCTTGGACATGCCCCGCCCGGAAGGGGTGTACGCGCGTGCCCGCACTTGTGCTGCTCGGTGCTCAGTGGGGTGACGAAGGCAAGGGAAAGGCGACCGACCTGCTCGGTGGCTCGGTGGATTACGTAGTGCGGTACCAGGGCGGCAACAACGCCGGCCACACGGTCGTCGTCGGCGACCAGAAGTACGCTCTCCACCTTCTCCCTTCCGGAATCCTGTCCCCCGGCTGCACGCCGGTCATCGGCAACGGTGTCGTCGTCGACCCGTCGGTCCTGTTCTCCGAGCTGAACGGGCTGAACGAGCGAGGCGTCGACACGTCCAAGCTCCTGATCAGCGGTAACGCTCATATCATCACGCCGTACAACGTCACCGTCGACAAGGTGACGGAACGCTTCCTCGGCAAGCGGAAGATCGGGACCACCGGGCGCGGCATCGGGCCGACGTACGCGGACAAGATCAACCGTGTGGGCATCCGCGTCCAGGACCTCTACGACGAGTCGATCCTGACGCAGAAGGTCGAGGCGGCCCTCGACGCCAAGAACCAGATCCTCACCAAGCTCTACAACCGGCGCGCGATCGCCGTCGACCAGGTGGTCGAGGAGCTGCTGACCTACGCCGACAAGCTCGCGCCGTACGTCGCCGACACCGTCCTGGTCCTCAACCAGGCGCTGGAGGAGGACAAGGTCGTCCTGTTCGAGGGCGGCCAGGGCACGCTGCTCGACATCGACCACGGCACGTACCCCTTCGTCACCTCGTCGAACCCGACCGCGGGCGGCGCCTGCACCGGCGCCGGCGTCGGCCCGACGAAGATCAGCCGGGTCATCGGCATCCTCAAGGCGTACACGACCCGTGTCGGCGCCGGCCCGTTCCCGACCGAGCTCTTCGACGCGGACGGCGAGGCACTGCGCCGCATCGGCCACGAGAAGGGCGTGACCACCGGCCGCGACCGCCGCTGCGGCTGGTTCGACGCGGTGATCGCCCGCTACGCCACCCGCGTGAACGGCCTGACGGACTTCTTCCTCACCAAGCTGGACGTCCTGACCGGCTGGGAGCAGATCCCCGTCTGCGTCGCCTACGAGATCGACGGCAAGCGCGTCGAGGAGCTCCCGTACTCCCAGACGGACTTCCACCACGCCAAGCCCGTCTACGAGAACCTCCCGGGCTGGTCCGAGGACATCACCAAGGCGAAGTCGTTCTCCGACCTGCCGAAGAACGCCCAGAACTACGTCAAGGCGCTGGAGGAGATGTCCGGCGCCCCGATCTCCGCGATCGGCGTGGGCCCGGGCCGGGACGAGACGATCGAGATCAACTCGTTCATCTAGGCTCAGGACATGCCTGTGCCCCTGGCCGCCGACATCGGCCAGGGGCACAGGTGCCTCATCGGAGGGTCAGCGCGCCGTCAGCTTCCACAGGTGGTCCGCGGTGCCGTTGTCGGACCACTGCAGGACCTGGGCGCCGGAGGACGTGCTCATCTGGTCCACGCCGAGCAGGCGCCCGCTGTTGTAGTTGGCGATCTTGTAGTAGCCGTCGCGGGCCGGGATGACCTGCCAGAGGTGGTCGGCGGTGCCGTTGTCACCCCAGATCAGGGCGGTGTTGCCGTCGGCGGTGCCCATGTTGTTGATGCCGAGCACCAGACCGCTCTTCTGGTTGACGATCTTGTACAGGCCCGAGCCGGCCGCCACCAGCGTCCAGTTCTGGTCCGTTCCGGTGGTGGACGTGGCCTGGACGACCGAGGTGCCCTGAGCGGTGCCCGCGTTGAGGGTGTCCAGGGCGAGAGAGCTGTTCTTGTTGGTGACCTGGTAGCGCCCGGCCAGCGAGGTGTTGGTGCCGCTCGGGGTGACGACCAGGTGGTAGCCGTCGGAGGCGTTCATCGTCACCGGCACGGTGATGGAGCCGCCCGAGACGGTGTAGTCGGCGTCGGAGATGGTGATCGGGCCGGGGGAGGCGGTCGTACGGCCCGTGTGCGGGCTGTACTCCAGCTTCACGTGCACCGTGCTGCCGAAGGCCGACAGGGACGACAGGCCGTTGACCTGCACGGCGCAGGAGCCGGTGCAGCCGCCGGCGATGACGCTGATCTGGTTGCCCGCGCTGTTGCGGGAGGCGAGACCGTCGATACCGGTCTGTGCGGGAGGCGTGGTGGGGACCATGTTCCCGGACATGTCGCCGTACCACTTGTACGTCCAGTAGGACCCGTTGGGTGATCCGCCGGTGTCGGTCAGGGTGTCGCCGAGGGTGCCGTAGTGGTTCCAGAAGGCCAGCTCGGCATCGCGCACGCCGGTGCGCTCGAACTTCGCGGCGTAGCCGATGAGGGCGCCGGAGTTGCCCATCTCGTCGGGCGTGCCGTACTCCTCGATGGAGATCGGCCGCGGGCTGATGCCGAGGCTCGACTCCAGCGCGCGGTACGCCGAGACGTGCGCGGCGATGTTGCTGCTGCCCTGGAGCTCGTGCCAGGCGATGACGTCGGGGACGGTGCCGCTGGCCTTGGCGTCGGTGAGGAACGAGCTCATCCAGGACTGGTTCCAGGCCGAGTAGCTCGGGCCCTGGATCGGGGTCGTGGTGTCCTTCGTGCGCACCTCCTTGAACGTGCGCGCCCACCCCGCGTTGAAGGCACCGGCGTTGGTGGTGTCCCAGGTCCAGTCGGGCTCGTTCCACAGCTCGTACGTGGAGATGTTGGTGGCGCCGGAGGACTTCACGGAGGCGACCTGCTTGTCGACGGCGGACAGCCAGTCGCTCCAGCTCACCCACTTGTAGGGGAAGTTGGGGTACCAGTCCGGCATCCGTACGACCACCTTGGCACCGGCCCGGGCCGCCTTCGGCGCGACGACCAGCGCGTCACCGGCGGGGGAGGGCTCGCCGTTGGGCAGCTGGGAGCCGCCCGGGGCCATCTGCACGAACGTGTTCGGCTTGAGCGCGTTGACCACGCTGTCGGCGGGCCTGCTGTTGTCGGCGAGGCCGTAGAGGCTGCCGGTGCCGACGTGCGTGACCGAGCGCAGGGTCTGGTTGGCGTTGACCACCAGGGTGGTGGCGGAGGTGGGCACCGCCTCGGCCGGGGCTCCGGTGGCGAGGGCGGCGGTGGCGGCCAGGGCGGCGACGCCCAGGACGGCGGTCAACGGTCTTGTGCGGCTCATGACAGGGGGTTCTCCTCAGAGGGAGGGGATAGGGGGGAGGGGGGTCTTCCGGATCCTGAGTCTCCGGATCCTGAGTCTCCGGATTCTTGGTCTTCCGGATCCTCAGTCCTTCACCGCGCCCGCGGTCACACCCGCGGCCACGTAGCGCTGTGCGAGGACCAGCAGGACTGCCGCGGGGACGGAGGCGACGACGGCGGTGGCCATGATCGCGTTCCACTCCTGGTTGTTGTTGCCGATGTACTTGTAGATGCCGAGGGTGATCGGCCTCAGGTCGCCGCCGCCGTCGAGGGTGTTGGCGAAGACGAAGTCGGACCAGGCCCACAGGAAGCTGAAGAGCGAGACGGTGACGAGCGCGTTGCGGCTCACCGGCAGCACGACCGACCAGAAGGTGCGGAAGGTGCCCGCGCCGTCGATGCGGGAGGCGGCGATCAGTTCACCGGGGATGCCCGACATGAACGCCGTGAAGATCATGACGCCGAACGGCACGGCGATCGTGGAGTCGGCGATGATCAGGCCCCACCAGGAGTTCAGCAGGCCCAGGTCGAGGAAGATGCCGTAGAAGCCCATCGCCATGACGATCCCGGGGATCATCTGGGCGATCAGCAGCACCAGGCCGAGGGCACCGCCGCCGAGCGGGCGCAGTTTCGCCAGGGAGTAGCCGGCCGGGGCGGCGAGGAGCAGGGTGAGCGCGACCGTGCCGAGGCCGATGAGCAGGCTGGTGCCGAGGTAGGGCAACTGGTCGTCGAGGACGGCCCGGTAGCCCTCGAAGGTCGGGTGCAGCGGCAGCAGGTCGGGCGGGTTCTTGCGCATGTCCTGCTGCGGGGTGAGGGACACGTTGAGCATCCAGTACACCGGGAACAGCATCAGCGCGGTGAGGAGGAGGCCGATGACGGTGTAGCGGCGACGCGACTTCACGCTTCCTGCCTCCTCTGGACGCGGATGTACAGCAGGCCGAAGACGAGGGCGATGAGGATGAGGAGGTTGCCGACCGCGGCGCCCGGACCGAACTTGGGCAGCAGCGTGCCGAACCCGAGCTGGTACGACCAGGTCGCCAGCGTGGAGGAGGCGTCGCCCGGCCCGCCCTTGGTCATGATCCAGATCAGGTCGAACACCTTGAGGGTGTAGACGAGCCCGAGCAGCAGCGTGATCGCCGACACCGGCCGCAGCAGCGGGAAGGTGATCCGGCGGAACACCTGCCAGGCGCTCGCCCCGTCCAGGGCCGCCGCCTCGTACAGCTCCGGCGGGATGTTCTGCAGCCCGCTGTAGAGGATGACCAGGTTGAACGGGATGCCGATCCAGATGTTGGCGACGATCACCGAGGTCAGCGCCCAGTCCGGCGAGGTGAGCCAGCCGACGGCATCCACCCCGAAGAAGTGCAGGAAGTAGTTCACCACCCCCGACTCGCTGTTGAACATCCACGACCACGTCGACGCCGACACGATCAGCGGCAGCAGCCACGGGATCAGGAACAGCGCCCGCAGCGTGGGGGCGAGCCGGAAGTGCCGGTTGAAGAAGACGGCGAGGGCGAGACCGATGACGTACTGGAAGGCGATGGACACGAAGGTGAAGACCATCGTGTGGCGCAGCGCCGGACCGAACGTCGGGTCGTCGAGGATCTTCTGGAAGTTGTCCCAGCCGGAGAAGGGCGCGTCCCCCGCCACGAACGAGCGCACGGTGTAGTCGCGCAGGCTCAGGTCGAGGTTGCGGTAGAGGGGATAGAGGTAGAAGGCGGCGAGGTAGGCGATCAGCGGGGCGACGAAGGCGAGCGCGGTCAGCCGGCTCCGGCGCCGCTGCCTGCGGTGCAGCAGCGCGGGCGCGGAGCCGGGGGCCTTCGCCACCGCCGACGCCGGCCGCGGCCGGTCGACGCGGGCGATGGTCATGGTGTCGTCCTCAGTTCTTCTGCGCGCTCGCCTGCGCCGTGTCCATCGCGTCCTGTGGGCTCTTGCTGCCGGAGAGGGCCGCCTGGACGGCGGTCCACATCGGCTGGGAGATGGTCGGGTACTTCGTGCCCAGACCGCCGCTGGTACGGCCACGGGCCGCGGCCACCGCGTCCACCCACGGCTTGAGCTTCGCGTTCTGCTTCACCTGCTCGGCCTGCACCGCCGCCGTCGGCGCCACGTACGCCAGCGTCGTGTCCGTCGGCAGCAGGTTGGCGTCACTGGTCAGACATGTGACGATCTTCTTGCTGACGTCGTAGCGCGCGGTGTCCTTCTGCACGGGCACGGTGACGAACTCGCCGCCCGTCGGCACCGGCGCCGAACCACCGCTCTGCCCGGGGACGTTGATGATGCCGTAGTCAAAACCGGCCTTCTCGGCGTTGCCGAGCTGCCAGGTGCCGTTCTCGCCGAACGCGTAGTCGCCGGTGGCGAACTCCTGCCAGCTGGTGGTCTGCGTGTTCTGCAGGACGTCCTTGGGGGCCAGCCCCTCGTCCACCCAGCCCTTCCACAGCGACAGCGCGGCCACACCCTTCGCGGAGTCCAGCTTGGTGAGGTCACCGCCCGCGCCCCAGAACCAGGGCAGGAACTGGAAGCTGCCCTCCTCCGTGTTGATCGCGGAGAAGGTGATGCCCTTCTTCCCGGCCGCCTTGACCTTCTTCAGCGCCGCCGTGAGGGAGTTCCAGTCCTTGATCGAGGCCGGGTCGACGCCCGCGGCGGACAGGACCTTCTTGTTGTAGTAGAGGGCGAGCGTGTTGGCGCCGATCGGCACTCCGTACGCGGCGTCGTCGATCGTGCCCGCGCCGATGATGTTCTTCTGGATCGACTTCGTGTCGAGGCCGAGGTCGCTCGTCTTGTTGAGGATCCCCGCCTCCACCAGCGTCGAGACGACCGGGTTGTCGACGAGCATCACATCGGGCGCGTTGCCCTGCTGGGCGGCCAGCAGCGCCTTGTTGCCCAGGTCGGTGGTGTCGTACGCGGTGCGCTTGACGGTCACCCCGGCCTTCGTCCCGCACTCGGAGACGAGCTTGCCCCACGGGGAGGACGCGTCGAACTGCGGGTACGGGTCCCAGAAGGTGTACGTCCCCCCGGACGCGTCGGTCGAGCCCGAGGAGTCGGACCCGCCTCCGCAGGCGGTGACGGAAGCGAGCGCGCCGACGACGGTGAGCGCGGCGAGGAGTGTGCGGCGGGTGGATATCACGGGGCTGACCTCGATGTTCGTAGGGCGAGGGTGTGAGGAGGGTCAGGGTCAGGAGGTGGGCAGCCAGACGCGCATACTGCCGTCTTCGCGGTTGGCCCAGGCGTAGTAGGGGATGGCGGTCAACTCGACGGGCTCGCCGCCTTGTCGCGGAGAACTGTCGGCCGGTCCGTAAGGCCACCAGCCCGGGTCCGGGATGTCGCGCCGCCGGCCGGCGGCCACGACGGTGGTCACGCCGCCGAGCAGGTCGGGCCGGTGCTTCACGGCGAGCGGACGCGTGGTGTCGACGACCATGTCGTCCAGGCCGCCACCCGGGTGGTCGATCTGCTCCAGGCAGTACACGAGCGGCCCGCGCTCGATCGCCACGCAGCCGCGCACGGCGTCCACGCGCGGATCGGCGGCGGTCAGGCGCGGCTCCAGCGCGAGCTCCAGGACGACCCGGTCGCCGGGCGCCCAGGTCCGCTCGATCCGCAGCCAGCCGTCCTCCACGGGACCGTCGTACGACTCCTCCCCGCACCGCACCCGCACGTCGCGGCACCACCGCGGGACGCGCAGGGAGAGCGTCCAGGGCCGGTCGGCCGGGGTCTCCTCGACGGTGAAAGCGATCGAGCCGTGCCAGGGGTAGTCGGTCTCGCAGCGGATCGCGATGCCTTCGGCGGCGGTGTAGCGCCCGCTGACGTACTGGTGGATCTGCAGACCCCCGTCGTCGCTGCTGGCCAGGTAGTGCTCCAGCGAGGCGAGCAGCCGCATGACGTTGGGTGGGCAGCAGGCGCAGCGGAACCAGCGGGTGCGGCGGGCCGACTGGTCGCCACCGGGGTCGGTGTGTCCGTCGCGGACCTGGAGCGGATTGACGTACAGCCAGCGCTCGCCGTCCAGCGACACCCCGGCCAGGAAGCCGTTGTACAGCGTGCGCTCGATCAGGTCCGAGTAGCGGGCCTCGCCGGTGAGCAGGGCCATGCGCCAGCTCCACTGCACGGAGGCGATGGCGGCACAGGTCTCGCAGTACGCACGCTCGTTGGGCAGCTCGTACGGGTCCCCGAAGTCCTCCTCTTCGTGATGGGCACCGAGCCCGCCGGTGAGGTGGGTCTTGGTGGTGGTCATGGCGTGCCACAACCGCTCGGAGGCGGTGCGGAGTTCGGCATCGCCGGTCTCGGTGGCGAGATCGGCGGCCGCCGCCAGCAGGTACAACTGCCGTACGGCGTGCCCCTCGACGTTCGTCGCCTCGCGTACCGGCACATGGTCCTGGCAGTAGGCCTCGCCGCCGAGCAGGCCGTGGCCGTGCCGGTCGACGAAGTAGGCGGCGAGATCGAGGTAGCGGCGCTCACCGGTCTCCCGGTACAGCTCGACCAGGGCGGTCTCGACCTCCGGGTGGCCGTCGATGCCGTCGATGGGCTTGCCGCTGTCGGGGAGACCGAAGACGGAGTCGACCTGGTCGGCGAACTTCCGGGCCACATCGAGGAGTTCGGGCCGTCCGGTGACCCGGTGGTGTGCGACGGCGGCCTGGATGAGATGCCCCGCGCAGTACAACTCGTGGCCCCAGCGCAGATCCTGGTACTGCTCGCCGCCCTTGACCAGCTGGAACCAGGTGTTGAGGTAACCGTCGGGCTGCTGGGCGCCGGCGACGAGGCCGATGATCCGGTCGACGTGGGCTTCCAGGTCGCCGTCGTTTCCCTGTGCGAGCTGCCAGGCCGCGGCCTCCAGCCACTTGTAGACGTCCGTGTCCACGAAGGGGTACGCGCCCCGGAACTCGCCCTCGGCCGCGCCCGCCGCGAGCCGCAGGTTGTGCAGGTTGCCCGCGGACTCCAGCAGTTCGGGGCCCTGCGGGATGGAGGTGCGCGCGTTGACCTCGCGCCGGGTGAGCCAGAAGCCCGCGTCGAGACCGACGGCGGCGGGACGCAGCACGGCACGCGCGTCCGGGCCGAGACGGACGGGGCCGACGGAGCCGACGGGGTCGACGGAGCCGACGGGAGTGGGCGGGGAGGAGCTTGTGCGGGACATGGTTCTCCGAGTGAGGGAGCGTGAAGAGGGAGCGTGTTTGAGCAACCGTTTTCCTGAGCGGAAAGTAGAGGGCAGCGAGGAATGCGGGTCAAGAGCTGCGGCAAGAGTTTTTTCAACTTGCCCAGGGACTGGCACTAGGCTGCGGCGCCTGTCACGATGGTGCGCGCCGTTGTCGCTGTCATCCCCGCCGCCGTCTAGGAAAAAGGTTTGCTCGTGATCCCTGCCGCAGGTGCTCCAGGCTCTCCCCCCACCGGCCGGGCCAGGCTCGCCGACGTCGCCGCGCTCGCGGGCGTCAGCGTGGGCACGGCCTCGAAGGCGCTGAGCGGCGCCGGCCGGATGCGCCCGGAAACCCGGCAGCGGGTGCTGGACGCGGTGGCCACCCTCGGCTTCCGCCCCAACCAGCACGCCCAGAGCCTGCACACCGGCCGCAGCTGGACGGTCGGCCTGATGACCACGGACGGCATCGGCCGCTTCAGCACCCCGGTCCTCCTCGGTGCCGAGGACGCGCTCGGCGCCGGCAAGATCTCGGTCCTGCTGTGCGACACCCGCGGCGACGCCATCCGGGAACAGCACCACCTGCGCAACCTCATGGACCGCCGGGTGGACGGCATCATCGTCACCGGCCGCCGCACGGACGCCCGCCCGCCCCTGACCGGCATCACGGGCCTGGAGTCGATCCCCGTGGTCTACGCGCTGTCCCCGTCGACGAACCCCGCCGACACCTCGGTCGTCTCCGACGACAAGGGCGGCGCCCAACTGGCCGTCGACCACCTCCTGTCCACCGGCCGCACCCGCATCGCCCACGTCACCGGCCCCGAACACCACGCCGCCGCCCGCGACCGCGCCCACCACGCCGTGGACCACCTGGAGACGGTCGGCCTCGGCCTGTCCACCGGCCGCGTCCACTTCGGCGAGTGGAGCGAGGCATGGGGCCGCCGCGCCGCCGACGCGGTCCTGCGCACCGCCCCCGACACCGACGCCTTCTTCTGCGGCAACGATCAGATAGCCCGCGGGGTCGCGGACGCGCTGCGGGAACGGGGCGTCGGAGTCCCCGGCGAGATCGCCGTCGTCGGCTACGACAACTGGGACACGATGGCGCTGGCGAGCCGGCCGCCGCTCACGACCATCGACATGAACCTCGCGGAGATCGGGCGGATCGCGGCGCTGCGGTTGCTGGAGGCGATCGACGAGGCGGATACGGCCCCGGGGGTGCGGCCGGTGCCTTGTCGGCTGGTGGTGCGGGAGTCGACGTGAGGGTCAGTCCTGGGCGGGGCGGTGGAAGCCGGTGGTGTCGAGGGCGCAGTTGAAGGGGGCGGGGATGTCGAGCTTCTCGCCGAAGGGCTTGCTGCAGCGGGCCTGGTATCCCTCGGCGGACGGTTCCCAGAGCACCGTGGCCTTCTCCTCCTGCATGTCGAGGATGAGATAGACGGGGACACCTGCCTTGGCGTACGTCTCGACCTTGTCGGTCAGGTCGTCGTCGCGAGTGGCGGAGGAGGTCAGTTCGGCGACGAAGGAGAGGGCTTCGCCGTCCAAGCGGTTGCTTGTGGTCCGGCTGGCTTGTCGGTCTACGACCTGGATGTCAGGGCCATAAGCGCGCTCTGCGCCTGGAAAGACGTAGAGGAAGGGACCATAGGTGATCCGGTGCCCTTCGGGCAGATGGGGACGCAACTGATCGCAGACCAGGTCCATGACGTCGAGGTAGTACCCCTGTGACCACGGCGACATGACGATGTTCCCCCTGATGATCTCGGCCTTGTAGCCGTCCAGCACGTCCAGCCTGTCGAGGTCGTTCAGCAGGTCCTCGAAGCTGGGGGGCTCGGTGCTGCTCATCGTCGGTCGCTCAGCCATCAACGTCATGATGCGCCCTTCCACCCGAAGCCGGCCAGTCGCCACACAGAGTGGTCGAGCGCTTACTCGACGGCGAAACTTCGGTCATTTCCGTTTGTTGACCCGGACATGGCCTGCTCCTGGTTCCGGGTGGCACCGTCCGGCCACCACCATCTACGCGTGTAGTCCCACACGGCGCACCACTCGCCCCCACCTCCCGGGAGTTCCGCATGCCCGTCCACCCCATGAACCGCCGCGAGTTCATGCACAAGTCGGCCGTGACCGGTGCCGCGGTGGCCGCCGCCGGGGCCGTGGCGGCGGCCGCGCCCGCGGAGGCGGCGGACCAGGCCACTCCCCAACACACGCCCCGCACCTGGTCGTTCTCCATCCTCGGCACGACCGACCTGCACAGCCACGTCTTCGACTGGGACTACTACACGGACGCCGCCTACAAGGACAGCAAGGGCAACTCCGTGGGCGTCGCCCGTGTCGCCACCCTCATCAAGCAGCAGCGGGAGGCGAAGGGCGAGGACCGCGTCCTCCTGGTCGACGCCGGCGACATCATCCAGGGCACGTCACTGGCGTACTACTACGCGCGCGTGGACCCCATCACAGGGGCGGACGGCAAGAAGGGCCCCAAGCACCCGATGGCCGTAGCCATGAACCACATGCGCTACGACGCCGCCGCCCTCGGCAACCACGAGTTCAACTACGGCATCGACGTCCTGCGCAAGTTCGAGAGCCAGTGCCGCTTCCCGCTCCTGGGCGCCAACGCGCTTGATGCCAAGACCCTCAGGCCCGCCTTCCAGCCGTACGCCATCAAGCGCATCTGCGTCCCCGGCGCCCCGGACATCAAGGTCGGCATCCTCGGCCTGACCAACCCCGGCATCGCCCTGTGGGACAAGGACAACGTCAGCGGCAGGATGGTCTTCCCGGGCCTGGTCGAACAGGCGAAGAAGTACGTGCCGAGGCTGCGGGCGCTGGGCTGTGACGTGGTCTTCCTGACCGACCACTCGGGCCTTGACGGAAGTTCGTCGTACGGTGACGAGCTGCCCTACGTCGAGAACGCGTCCAACCTCGTGGCGGAGCAGGTCCCCGGCATCGACGCGATCCTGGTCGGTCACACGCACGTAGAGGTCTCCTCCTACACAGTGAAGAACGAGCAGACCGGCAAGGACGTCGTCCTCTCCGAGCCGTACTGCTGGGGCATGCGCCTGACCGTCTTCGACTTCGACCTGGAACTGGTCCGAGGCCAGTGGAAGGTGCGGGAGATCCAGGCGCAGACGCTCAACCCCAACGGAGTGGAGGAGGACGAGCAGATCACCAAGCTCCTCCAGGCGGACCACGAGTTGGTGGTGAAGTACGTCAACACCCCGGTCGGCACCTGCACCCAGGACCTCTCGGCGGCGGAGTCGTGCTGGAAGGACGTGCCCATCATGGACTTCATCCACGAGGTCCAGATGAAGACGGTGTCGGCGGGCCTGTCGGCCTCGGACGCGGCGTTGCCGCTGATCTCGGTCGCGGCCCCCTTCAGCCGCACGGCGGACATCCCGGCGGGCGACGTCACGATCCGCGACATCGCCGGCCTCTACATCTACGACAACACGCTGTACGGCAAGAAGCTGACGGGCGCCCAGCTCAGGGACTACCTGGAGTACGCGGCGAAGTACTACCACCAGGTTCCGACAGCCATGAAGGTCGACACGTCCACCCTGACGAACGCCAACAACTTCTGGGACTACATGTACGACACGGCGGCGGGCGTCTCCTACGACATCGACATCGCCCAGCCGGAGGGCTCGCGCATCAAGAACCTCACGTACGCCGGCCAGGCGGTGACCGACGACCAGGTCTTCGTCGTAGCCGTCAACAACTACCGCGCCAACGGCGGCAGCGGCTACCCGCACATCGCCTCCGCGGACATCGCCTACAGCTCCACCAACGAAATCCGCCAACTGATGATCGACTATGTGACGGGGAAGGGCACGCTGGATCCGGCGGACTTCGCGGCGACGAACTGGAGGCTGACACAGGCGGGGACGGCGGTGTTCTGAGGCCCACCGGTGCGGAGGCCGGGGGCCGCGGGCGGTGGGTGGTGCGCGCCGGGCGAGTGGCGGCACGCCGGGTGGGTTGAGCGGCTTGCGGGTGCTGGGAGGCGCGGGGAGGGGGCGCCGAAATCGCTCCCTGGGTTCGGCGGTGCGGGAATTGGCGGAGTGGGGCCAGCGAGCAGCCCCATCACCGGCCGAGTTCGGCCCGCCTCCTGGCACAAACCTTCCAACACACCGCTCTCCAAGCACCGCAACCCCGCCACCGCCCCCTCGCTCCCAGCGATTGGCGGATCTGTGCCACCCCACAGAGGCAAAGCCCCAGGCGGACAACCCCACACAGGCACACATCCGCCAATCCCCCGCCGAACGCCCACCAGCCCTTCCCCGCCCCCCATCCGCCTGCCACCCCCTCGCCGCTAAGCCCACCCGGTGCGCCCCCACCACCCACCAACAGTCGACCGCCAAACCCACCTGGCGCCCCCGCCCCGCCGCCGCGCACCACCCACCGCCCGCAAGCCGCTTTACTCACCCGGCGTCCATGCGGGGCGCCGCCGCGCCCCCCCACCCGCCACCCGCAGACGCTAAGCCGACCCGGCGTCCATGCGAGGCGCCGCCGCGTCCCCCACCCACTGCCCGCAGACGCTAAGCCGACCCGGCGTCCATGCGAGGCGCGACCGCGCCCGCCAACCCCGGCCCGCAACGCAGCCCGCCCCCACCCGCAAGCACGCGCCGGCCACCCGCTTTTCCGGGCCGCTCGCTCGCTTCTCACCCGTGCTGGAGCGGACCGGGTCAAGGGGCGGCCGAAGGCCGATCGGCGCAGCCGACGCGAAGCGCCCTTGAGGCGGGCCGTGGAAGCACGACACTGACAAGAAGCGGGCGGTCCCCACGTTCACCTCGCCAATCGGCGGGCTCATCAGCGCGTGGCGGTCTCCACGTTCACCTCGCCAATCGGCGGGCTCATCAGCGCGTGGCGGTCTCCACGTTCACCCCACCAGTCAGCGGGCACATCAGCCCGCGGCAGCCCCCACACGTGCTTGAACGTGTCGGTTTTGGGAGAGACCTGCACAGTTGGGGGGCTCTGCTCTACCCTCGATTCACGGCCAACACCGCTGGGAGACCGGGGAGGGTGTTCGTGGACCAGGTTGCACCTGAGTTGCTGATGGCTCTGGCGGGCGGGACGGCGGGCGCCGCGGGGCAGCAGATCTGGGCGTCGCTGCGGGAGTTGGTCAGACGGCGGCCGGCGAGTGGAGAGCGCACCGGTGAGGGCGAGTTGACGGCGCTCGACGAGGCGTCGGACGACACGGTGCGGGCGCGGGAGCTGGCCGGGGTGCTGGCGTTGCGTGCCCAGCAGGACCCCGCGTTCGCCCAGGCGCTGGAGGCCTGGCGCCGTGCGGCCGAGGCGGTGAACCGGGGCCGTACCGGCTCCGGTGACGTGCACAACAAGATCTCCGGAAGCACGTTCCACGGCACGGTCGTCCAGGCGCGCGACATCAACGGCTCCCTGTACCTCGACGGCTAGGCACGGCGCGACCATGCCGGAGGAGCTGGACGACGGCTCCCGGGTGCGCCACGAGATCTCCGGCGATGTTCGTCGCGAACACCGAGCTCGGGCCCACGCGGCACGTTTTCGTGCCCGCGCTGTGCCTGCCCGCCTGCCCGCCTGCCCGCCCGCCGTCGGCGGCATGTGGTGACCGCCGACCCCGAGCTGTACGCCGCCATGGGGTGAAGGGCGCCCGCCCCCAAGCCCCGGCTGCCGAGCTCCCCCAAGCCCCGGCTGCCGAGCTCCCCCAAGCCCCAGCTGCCGAGCTCCCCCAAGCCCCGCCCCCCCAAGCCCGCCCCTGAAGCGCCCCGCCCCCTCCCCGCCGTTCCCGCCCAAGAGATAAACCCCCCAAACGGGCATATTCTGAATTCGCACCCCTGCCTGTCCCAGTCAGAAGAAGGTGAGTGCGATGCGCGTACTGCTCAAGGCGTCCATGGACACGGAGAGGGCCAATGAGGCCATCCGGAACGGCACCCTGGGGAAGCTGATCCAGGAGTCGGTGGCACAGATCAAGCCCGAAGCGGCCTACTTCACCACCGACAACGGCCAGCGCACCGCCTTCCTGGTCTTCGACATGCAGGACAGCTCCCAGATGCCGGTGCTCGCCGAGCCGTTCTTCCTCACCCTGGGCGCCAAGATCTCCTACACGCCGGTGATGAACCTCGACGACCTGCAGAAGGGCCTGTCCCAGATGGGGCGCTGACCCTCAGCTGAAGATGATCATCGACCCCTGCGCCAGACTCCGTGTCGCCGCCGCGTGCAGCCCCAGCCACACGTGCCGTTCGCGGGCGAAGGGGCTGGGGTCGTACGGCGCGGGGACGGCCGGTTCCTCCAACTCCGTGGGGGCGAGCGGGGGGTTCGGAGGCGCCGGAGGGTTCGCCGGGTCGATGCCGATCGACGGGGCCACGTACTCCAGCTCCCGCAGCAGGGCCTGGGAGGAGCCCAGGGGGCCGCCGCCCGCGAGGAGTTCGTCGTTCGACAGGGGTTGGGGGAAGTCGACGGGGACGTACGCACCCGCGTGGTCGTAGTGCCAGACCAGGTGCGACTGCTGGGCCGTCGTCTCGAACATCTCCAGGAGCTGTTCGTAGTCCCCGCCCAGCTCGTCCACCGGCGTCACCGGCAGCCCGCACACCTGGAGCAGGTAGACGCGGCGCAGGAAGTGCAGGGCGTCGTAGTCGAAGCCGGCCACCGGGGCGACGTCGCCCGAGAGGCCCGGCATGTACTGGTACACCGGCACGGGCGGGAGTCCCGACTCGGCGAGCACCTTGTTGTACTGCGCGAGTTCCTCGGCGAAGGGGTTGTCGGGGGTGTGGCACAACACGTCGACGAGCGGTACCAGCCACAGGTCACAGGCCAAAAGAGGCTCCTCACTCAGCGCGCGGCACGGTCCTGGAAACGAGTCGAAGGAGTAGGAAGCGTAGTCGGTGCGGCCCGGGGTCAGCTCCCCCCGTGCAAACGGTCATCTCCCCTCGTGCAGATCCCATACCCACACACCGTCCACCCATTTACCCGGACGGCCCACCAGCTTTCGTACTACTTCCCGCAGCGGCCCGTCGTTGGGCTGGGGCGCCAACACCAGAACGCCCGCCTTCCAGTGGGCGAGGTCGCGTGCCGCCTCCTCCCGCGAGCCCGCGGTGACCACCGGGACGACGCCCGTGTAGCGCACGGTGCGCAGCAGGTCGGCGGTGTAGCGCAGGGGTGCGCCGTAGACGCCGGTGCGGTCGTCGCCGAAGGGGCCGTTGAAGTAGCCGCCGGGCATACGGAAGCCCAGGCCGGCCGCGGTCTGCCAGTGCAGGGCCTCCGCCGCGCCGGGGTCGGGCAGCGGCACCGGCACGAGCGCCTCGCCCTCCCGGACGTACCCCTTCCAGGTGCCCTCGGCGAAGAAGGCGGGCACCTCGGCACGGTCCACGGACTTCAGCGGGGCGGGGACGAGGGGGAGCAGGGCGAGACAGACGGCCAGCAGGCCGGTGTACTGCGTCCCCAGGTTCCGGGTGGCCGCCAGCCGGCCGACCGCCACGGCGAGCAGGATGCCGAGCACGGGCGCGCAGATCAGGGCGACCCGGCTCTCGATGACCGACTCGAAGAGGGGGCGGTCGGCGAGCAGGGCCCAGGGGCCGGGCAGCACCGTGTCGGTGAGGGGGATCCGGATCCTCGGGCCGAGGGACAGGGCCGCGGCGCCCAGGGCCGTGAACGCCAGCGCCCTCACCAGGGCCCGGTTCCACAGTCGTACGGTGATCGCGAAGGCGAGGAGGGCGAGCGGCCAGCCGTAGAAGGCGTTCTGTTCGGTGGGGTTGCTGGAGAGGGCGGCGGCCCGGCGCGCGTCGCCCGCGAGTAGGGAGCGTTCGGCGAAGGAGAGCAGGGCCAGCGGGCTGTTGGCCGCGTTGTCGCCGTGCAGGATCGAGTCGTAGCTCTGCGGGCCGGAGAACTGCCACAGCAGGGGGTAGCAGATCAGGGGGAGGCACACCGACGCGGCGATGGCGAGGCCTTGCAGCAGGGGGCGCCAGGACTGCCGCACCACGTCCCACCGTACGAGCCCGTAGGCGGCGGCGAACAACAGCATGCCCATCGCCGCGAGCAGCAGGGTCTCCTCGCCCAGGAACACCTGGTACGCCGCCATCAGGCCGAGGATCACCCCGTCCCGGACCACCCGGGTGCCCTCGCACAGGCGCAGGGTGCGGTCGATGATCAGCGGGATCACGAAGAGGATCACGAAGTTGGGGTGCGCGTTGGCGTGGCTGACCATCGGCGGGGCGAACGCGGCGAGGGAGGCGCCGAGGAAGGCGGCCGCGCGCTGTCGTACGACGCGTTTCACGATCAGCCAGTACCAGGCGGCCGCGGTGGCGGCGAGGCCCAGCGTCATGCAGAGACTGAGGGAGACCGCGGGGCCGAAGAGCAGCGTGATCGGCGTGAACGGCACGGACAGGCCCAGCATGACCGTGTTGGCCATGAGGTTCACGCCCTCGGGGAAGCCCTGGAGGTCGCTGAAGAGGGGGTTGCGTAGGTGGGCGACGCTGTCGGCGGTCACCGCGAAGAACCACTCCCACTGGTTCTGGTCCTGGAGGGAGTCGGGGAGGTAGCGGTGGTCCGGGTCGAAAACGCGGCCGGAGTACAGGGCCAGCGCCATCAGCAGGAAGAGGACGCCGGCGACGAGGTCGGCCGGGCCGAGGGGGCGGATGCGGATGCGGGCGAGGTCGGCGAGGACGCGGGGGTAGTCCCAGGGACGCACCTTCGAGCCGGGCTGGTGGGACCAGTGCACCGGGACCTCGGCGACCGGCCAGTCGGCGCGGTGGAAGTGGTGCAGTACCTCGACGTCTATGCCCCAGCCGTTGAGGCGGGAGGCGGCGAACGCCGCGCGGGCCTTGTCGCCGTCGAACAGCTTGAAGCCGCACTGGGTGTCGCGTAACCCCGGGACCACCATCCGGCGTATGAGGGCGTTGCCGGCCCGGCCGAGCAGTTCGCGCAGCCGGTGCTGACGGGTGTCCTGCGTCGCGCCCGGCACCGCTCGGGAGCCGATCGCCGCCGTGTGCCCGCCGGTGAGCGCCCGGTCGAGGTGGTCCAACTCCTCGATGGGGGCGGCCAGATCGGCGTCCGTGACCAGCAGGAGGCGCCCGCGTGTCACCGCGGCGCCGCTGCGCAGGGCGTGGCCCTTGCCCCGGTTGCGGGGGCCGACGACCAGTTGGACGCGGGGGTCGCGGCGGGCCACGACGACCTCGCGGGTGGCGTCGGTGGAGCCGTCGTCGGCGACGACGATCTCCCAGGTGGGCCAGCGGTCGGCGTTGTCGCTGAGGTACCGGGTGACCGCGTCGAGGGTGCGGACGAGCCGCTGCTCCTCGTTGTAGGCGGGGATGAGGACGGAGAGGTCGACGCGGGGCGGGCCGCCGGTCCAGGTCGTGCGGAGGCCGGCCGCTCGTTCGGCCGGCGGGTGGGTCGCGCTCACTCGGCCGCCAGTCGCTCGATCAGGGCCAGCGAGTCCGCGCTGTACGCGGTGAGGATCGCGCGCGCGGCGGTGATGTCGCGGCGCGCCAGGGCGTCGACCAGTTCGGTGTGGCCGGACCACAGGTGGCCGCGCAGATCGCTCAGACGGCGCAGGTGCTGCACCGTGCAGGCCCAGGACTGCAGGCGCAGCCGGTGCAGGAAGTCGGCGAGGTAGGGGTTGCCGAACAGGGTGGCGAGCTCGCGCCAGAATCGCAGGTCGTAGCCGATGAGGACGGTCAGGTCACCGGCCGCGGCGGCGCGTTGGGCCTCCTCGCCGCGTCGGCGTACGCCCGCGACGGCGGCGGCGATCCGGGGGTCGTCCGGGGCCTGGAACCGGGTGGGCCCCGCCTCCAGGGCGTGGAACATGCCCTCGATGATCAGGTTGCGGGCCTCCAGCATGCCCCGGTAGTCCTCGACGGAGTACTCGTGGACGTGGAAGCCGCGGTGCTGGTCGGCCTCCAGGAGGCCCTGTGCGGACAGGTCGACCAGGGCCTCGCGGACGGGGGTCGCGGAGACGCCGTACTGCTCGGCGATCTCCTTCACCGTGAACTCCTGGCCCGGCTGCAGCCGCCCCGCCAGCACCTCGTCACGAAGGGCGTCGGCGATCTGCTGCCGCAGGGTGCTGCGGGTCACGGCGCCGTTGCCGCTGGAGCCGGGCATGGTCGGGGCGTCTCCCTCGTCGCGTAGAAGGTGGCGTACATCCATATGTACGAGCACGCCACCTTACGCGTTCGACTCCGCCCCGAACCGGCCAACTATGCCGTGTACTCGTCGGCCACCGACAGGGCCGCGTCCAGTGCCGCCAGGCCCTCCTTCAGCTCGGCCTCGGTCACGTTGCACGGCGGCACGACGTGGGTGCGGTTCATGTTCACGAAGGGCCAGATGCCGTGCTTCTTGGCGGCCGCGCCGAAGGCGGCCATCGGCGCGTTCGCCTCGCCCGCCGCGTTGTACGGCACCAGCGGCTCGTGCGTCTCCCGGTTCTTGACCAGTTCGATCGCCCAGAACATGCCGGCCCCGCGCACCTCGCCGACGCTCGGGTGCCGCTCCGCCAGCTGCCGCAGCGCCGGCTCGACGACGGACGCGCCGAGCTTCGCCGCGTTCTCGACGATGCCCTCCTCGGCCATCACGTTGATCGTCGCGACGGCCGCCGCGCAGGCCAGCGGGTGCCCGGAGTACGTCAGCCCGCCCGGGTACGGCCGCTGGGCGAAGGTGTCCGCGATCGCCCCGGAGATGGCGACACCGCCGAGCGGCACGTACCCGGAGTTCACGCCCTTCGCGAAGGTCATCAGGTCCGGTACGACGTCGAACAGGTCGGCCGCGAACCACTCACCGGTGCGCCCGAAGCCGGCCATCACCTCGTCGAGGATGAAGACGATGCCGTACTTGTCGCAGATCTCGCGGACCCCGGCGAGGTAGCCGGGCGGCGGGATCATGATTCCGGCCGTGCCCGGGATGGTCTCCAGGATGATCGCGGCGATCGTGCCCGGCCCCTCGAAGGCGATGGTCGTCTCCAGGTGCTCGAGCGCCCGCGCGCACTCCTGCTCCTCGGTCTGCGCGTAGAAGCGGGAGCGGTACAGGAAGGGCGCCCAGAAGTGCACGACTCCGGCGGAGGCGCTGTCGGAGGCCCAGCGGCGCGGGTCGCCGGTGATGTTCACGGCCTGCTGCGTACCGCCGTGGTAGGAGCGGTACGCCGACAGCACCTTCGCCCGCCCGGTGTGCAGCCGCGCCATGCGCACGGCGTGCTCCACGGCGTCGGCGCCGCCGTTGGTGAAGAAGATCTTGTCCAGGTCGCCGGGGGTCCGCTCGGCGATCAGCCGGGCCGCCTCGGAGCGCGCCTCGATGGCGAAGGCGGGCGCGAACGTCGTCAGCGTCGCCGCCTGCTCCTGGATCGCGGCGACGACCTTCGGGTGCTGGTAGCCGATGTTCGTGTAGACGAGCCCGCTGGTGAAGTCGAGGTACCGCTTGCCGTCGTAGTCCCAGAAGTACGACCCTTCGGCGCCGGCGACGGCGAGCGGGTCGATGAGCTCCTGGGCGGACCAGGAGTGGAAGACGTGCGCACGGTCCGCGGCCTTCACGGCGGCGCCGGCCTGGGGGTTGGGCTGAGGGGTCATGCGAGTGAGCGTAAATGTCCGCGATGCGGAAGCGGAATCGGCGTCCTGTCTGTGGGTGGGGGGTTTCCGCGACAGGTTGTCGAAGAGTTGGTGCATTGACAGCTTCCTGTCGAAGTGACAGCGTGTTGTCATACCGAGCCATGAGGAACGGTCCGAGGAGGCAGTCATGACCCGCAAGCGCGTCCATCTCGCCGTCTACGACACCTACGCCGACTGGGAGACCGGCCACGCCACCGCCTACCTCGCCCGCGCCGGGTACGAGGTGCGGACCGTCGGCCCGTCCGCCGAGCCCGTCCGCAGCATCGGCGGCCTGCGCGTCCAGCCGGACCTTGCCCTGGACGCCGTACGACCGCAGGACAGCTCCCTGCTGATCCTCCCGGGCGCCGACCTCTGGGACACGAGCGACGACCTCGCCCCCTTCGCCCGCACCGCCCGCGCCTTCCTGGACGCCGAAGTCCCCGTCGCCGCGATCTGCGGGGCCACCGCCGGACTCGCCCGCGAGGGCCTGCTCGACGACCGGGCCCACACCAGCGCGGTCTCCTTCTACCTCGCGGCGACCGGCTACGGCGGCGGCGAGCGCTACGTCGACACGGACGCCGTGGGCGACCGGGGGCTGATCACCGCCGGACCCACCGAGCCCGTCGCCTTCGCCCGCGAGATCTTCCGGCTCCTCGGGGTGTACGAGGGTGAGGTGCTGGACGCCTGGTACCGGCTGTTCCACGACTCCGACGCGCAGGCGTACGCCGTACTGGAGAAGGCGGCCGCCCGGTGAGCCGTGAGCGTCAGGACCTGCTCAGCCGCGGCGCGCTCGGCGTCTTCCGGCTGAACGGCCAGTTCCTCGCCGTCGCCGAGGAACTGGCCCGGCCCGCCGGGCTCACCGCCGCGTGGTGGCAGGTGCTCGGCGCCGTACTGCGCGAGCCGCTGCCCGTGGCCGGGATCGCCCGGGCCATGGGTATCACCCGGCAGAGCGTGCAGCGCATCGCCGACCTGCTCGTGGACCGCGGCCTCGCCGAGTACCGCCCCAACCCGGCCCACCGCCGCGCCAAGCTGCTCGCCCCGACCGAGGAGGGCCGGGCCGCCGTCGCCCGCATCAACCCCGGGCACGCGGCCCTTGCCGACCGGCTGGCGGAGGCGTTCGGGGAGGGGGAACTGGCGGAGGCGGTGCGGGTGCTGGAGCGGTTGTCGGAGGTGTTGGAAGAGGTGCTGGAGGAGGTGGGGCCGGTGGTTCCGGAACCCGGCCGACCTGCCGAGAGCCGTCGGGAACGAGAAGCGCCCGCCGTTCCGGAAACGTAGAAGGACCGCCGTTACCGAACCGTAGAAGGACCATCGTCCACCTGCGAGGATCCCCGCACTATTCTCGGTCCGTCCGTGCAGGGGCGGGCGGGGGAGAGGGCGGGTCGATGGGGATGGCCATGGGGGCGTTGGGGCCGGGGGACCCGCAGCGCATCGGGGCGTACCGGCTGGTCGCGCGGCTCGGGGCCGGCGGGATGGGGCAGGTGTACCTCGCCCGGTCGGAGCGGGGACGGACCGTCGCCGTGAAGCTGGTGCGCCGGGAACTGGCCGCGCAGGAGGAGTTCCGGGCCAGATTCCGCCACGAGGTGCGGGCCGCGCAACGCGTCGGCGGGCACTGGACGGCGCCGGTGCTGGACGCGGACACCGAGGCCGCCGTGCCGTGGGTCGCCACCGGCTACGTCGCCGGGCCCAGCCTCCAGCAGGTCGTCGGGCAGGACCACGGCCCGCTGCCCGAGCGCACGGTGCGGATCCTGGCCACCGGACTCGCCCACGCGCTCGGCGACATCCACGCCGCGGGCATCGTCCACCGCGACCTCAAGCCGTCCAACGTGCTGGTGACCATCGACGGGCCGCGTGTCATCGACTTCGGCATCGCGCGGGCACTGGAGACCGCCACGGACGGCGGCCTCACCCACACCGGCGCGATGGTCGGCTCGCCCGGCTTCATGGCGCCCGAGCAGGTGCGCGGGGAGCCCATCACGCCCGCGTGCGACGTCTTCTGCCTCGGCTCCGTCCTGACGTACGCCGCCACCGGCAGGCTCCCCTTCGGCTCCAACGGCAGCGGGGCCCACGCCCTGATGTTCCGTATCGCCGAGCAGGAACCCGACCTGACCGGCGTGCCCGAGGGCATCGCCGACCTCGTCCGCGCCTGCCTGCGCAAGGACCCCGCAGCCCGCCCCTCACTCGCCCGCGTCCTGGAACTCACCGGCGCCCAGGACACGGCCGCCGACGGCCGCTTCCGTGAGCCGTGGCTGCCGAGCGCCCTGGTCGCCCAGCTGGGGCGGCACGCGGTGCGGTTGCTGGAGGCGGAGGGGCCGGAGGGGGAGTCGGGAGCCGGCGCGCATGTCGGGGGACCCGACCCGGCCCCCGAGGCGACCCCGGAGCACGCCCCTGCCTCTGACGACGTCGCCCGTCCCGGCCGGGAGCCCGCTTCGGGTGAGCCCAGTGGCAACGGCCATCCTCAGCAGCCTGCCGTCGGTGCCTGGAACGACCCGGCCGGGCCGCCCGACGCCTGGAACCCGCCGCCGTACCCCCCGTACGTCCAGACCACCCCCTACCCCGCCACCGACCACGGCCCCGGGGAAACCCTGGAACCCCCGCCCCGCAGTGGCCGTTCCACCGCGTTCCTCGTGGCCGTCGCCCTGGTCGTCGCGCTCGGCGCGGGCGGCTCGGTCTACGCGCTCATGAACGGCGAGGCCACCCCCGCCCCGGGCCCCACGACGCCCCGGACGGCCACCGCTCCTACGGCGCCCACCTCACCCGAGCCCACGACCCCCACCCCCGCTCCCACCGACGCCACGGTCCCCTCCGCCTACCTCGGCACCTGGACCGCGACGTTCGACAACGCCGGTGGCCGCAACACCCGCCAACTGACCATCAGGCAGGGGAAGGTGGGCGAGACCGTCCTCACTCTCGTCGCCGACGGCGCGACCGAAAGCGGCGCCTACCACTGCGAGTTCACGGCCGCTCTCGCGGAACCCCCGTCCGCCGACGGCCCGTTGGCCATAGGCCCCTCCACCGTCACCTCCGGCCAGCCCCGCTCCTCCTGCAACCCCGGCGCCGCCACCGAGATCACCCTGCTGCCCGACGGCAGGCTCCAGCGCGCCAACCCCGGCACCGGGACGCTGACGTACACGAGGCGGTGAACGTACGGGGAACTTCGGGCGGGTGGCCCGGAATGTCCCCTCGGGCAGGCTCGGACAGACGTACGGTGACCCCACGATCAGGCCGGTCGGAGTGGCGGGGGCACCCACGGTGGAATGGCTGAGCGCTGAGAACGTGGTGGCCGTCGGGACGGCGCTGCTGGGCATCGTCGCGTCCGGCGTCATGGTCTGGTACGAGCGCCGGGTACCGCGGCGCAAACGCATCGGCTACCGCGTGCAGATGGACAACCCGATCGGCGACGACGTCAGATCGGGGCTGGCGAACAGACGTCTCGGCTGGTTCGACGAGGGGCCCGGCATGGCCGACGCCACCCTCGTCCTCCTGCGCATCGAGAACGACGGCTCGCAGGGCATCGACCGCGACGACTACACCGGACCCGAACGACACGGTCTCACCGCGGTGTTCACCGACCGCACCGTCCGCGGAGTCTCGGTCACCCAGCCCGACGACACCGACCACCTCATGGACCACTTCACCGCGGACCGGGGTTTCGGCTACGACGGAAACACCCTGCGCATTCCGCGCGTCCCGCTCAACCGCGGTGACCACTTCAAGCTGCTGGTGCTGCTGTCCGGCGGTGACGTGGGCCGCGGGATACGGCTGTTCGGCGGCATCCGGGACGGCGAGGTCCACCCGAACCGCAGCGCCACCCCGGACGAGATCCCGCCCATGTTCAGCCTCCCCGCCCGGCTGTTCACCGGTCTGCTCACCCTCTCCGTCCTCGCCCTCGCGGCGATCATTGTCGTCCGCGACGACGCCCCGCCGCCTCTGGGCTGCGCGAAGGGCACGCTGACGGTGACCGGCTCCACCGCGTTCGCCCCGGCGATCAGGACGCTGGCGCAGGAGTACGAGAAGGAGTGCGAGGGCGCCGACATCGAGGTCGAGGCGCGGGGGAGCGAGGCCGGTGTCGCCGAACTCGCCGCCCTGGGGGCCAGGTCGGGGCGGAGGGCCCCGTCCGTGATCGCCTTCTCGGACGGCCCGATGGGCGACCGCTGGAACCTGAAGGGGGAGAAGGTCGCGGTCTCCGTCTTCACCCTCGTCGTCAACGACGACATCGACCTCGGCCCGGACGGCCTGACCCGGGCCGACGTCAAACGCCTCTACGCCGGTGGGATCAGACGGTGGAGCGACCTCGACCGCTACCGGCCCGGCCGCCCCCGCCTTCCCGACCTGCCCGTCGTCCTGGTCAGCCGGGACGCCTACTCGGGGACCCGGCAGATCTTCCAGGACCGCGTCCTGGGCGGCTGGGAGCAGGCCCCCACGACCTCCCTGGACTGCGCCCCGCCCACGCGGGCCGACCGCACGGTCACCCGCTGCGAACTCGGCTCCACGGAGGACGTGTTGGACAAGGTCGCCGGTCAGCCGGGCGCCGTCGGCTACAGCGAACTCACCCTGGCCGCCGATCACAAGAGCGTGCGCCGGGTCGCCCTCGACGGCGAGGAGGCGTCCGTCCAGGACATCGCGAACGGCACGAGCCACTACCCGTACCGGGGCGTCGAGTACGCCTACACCTACCGCTCCGCCCCCGCCGGCTCACTCGCCGCCGCCTTCCTCGCCTACCTCGACGAGGGCACCAGCCAGGGTGTGATCCGCGACCACGGGCATCTGCCGTGCGCGCGGGAGGGGGCGGGGATGTGCGCGTGAGGGCCTGAGGCGCCGGACGCTCACCTGGGCTCAGGCGGCCGCTGTCGAGGCATGTTCGGCCGTGTTCCCGCCCCCGGGGGCATCGAGAACCGCCCCTGCCCGGCGCCGGATTCCTGCCGGACACCGGAAGACACCGCCCCCTGGATCCCCATGGGCGCGCACCCCGTCCGGAACTCCACCATCCAGTCCGCCGTCTCCACCCGCACCAACTCCGTCACGTCCTCGGAGAACCGACGCAGCACCCCCAGACACCGCTCCGTCGCCTCGCTGGCGGTGCCCTCCGCCGGCCCCAGCACCTCCCGCACACTCTCCGACGCCCAGTCGAACTGGAGCACCTGAAGCCGCCGCTGTACCGCCTGCGCCGTGGCGACGTCCCTTATCCACCCGGACGTGACCCCGAAGAACCGATCGACGGCGACACACGCCACGGCCGACAGCAGCGCGAGATACCCCCACGGCGCCACCCCGCCTACGACTCCGGTCAGATCCAGCAACGGCAGCGACGCCCCGGTCACGGCCCCGACGGCCGCCCCGCCGCGCAGCACGCGCGCTCCCCGCCGCTTCCACACCCGCTCGGCGAAATACCAGGCCGCCGTCTCCAGCGCCCCCCGCTCCACCCACCGGTACAGCTCGTCCAGCCGCTCCGCGGGCTCCGCCCAGTCGCCGAGCGGAAACGCCCGCCCGGTCAGATCGCCCGGCCGCAGCCCGGCCGCACCCTCACCCCGCCCGTCCTGAGGCGGACCCTCGGGCTGCATCTCCGGCTGACCCACCCGGCACTCCCTACTGATCCCGACCGATCACGCTGAGTGACAGCGTGATGCACCGTGACACCGCGACACCGTGAAAACCGTGAACCGTCACACCGTGACTCCTGATGCTGACGCGCCGCATCCTTCCTACCGCCCAATGGGTGGCGAAGGAGTCGCTTTCATCGCTTTTCCGCCCGGACGGGGGCCTTGATCAGGTATACGCCTGATGCTCGACTCACTCGAAAGAGTGCCGGGGCGATGGCTGCGCCGAACACGTAGGCTCGTGCTGAACGGGAAAACCCGTACAGACGGAGGAGCTGATCGTGATCCCCGGTGGTGGCCAGCCCAACATGCAGCAGCTGCTGCAGCAGGCCCAGAAGATGCAGCAGGACCTGGCGAACGCGCAGGAGGAACTGGCGCGGACCGAGGTCGAAGGCCAGTCGGGCGGTGGTCTGGTGAAGGCGACCGTCACCGGTTCCGGAGAGCTGCGCGGGCTGCAGATCGACCCGAAGGCGGTGGACCCGGAGGACACCGAGACCCTCGCGGACCTGATCGTCGCGGCCGTACAGGCGGCGAACGAGAACGCGCAGACGCTCCAGCAGCAGAAGCTCGGTCCGCTGGCCCAGGGCCTGGGCGGCGGCATCCCGGGCCTGCCCTTCTAAGACGGGCTTCGGCCAACTACGGTACGTACTGAAGGAACCTCAGGAAGGACGGCAGTCCGTTGTACGAAGGCGTGGTGCAGGACCTCATCGACGAGCTGGGGCGGCTGCCCGGCGTCGGTCCCAAGAGCGCCCAGCGGATCGCCTTCCACATCCTGCAGGCGGAACCGACGGACGTACGGCGTCTCGCGCAGGCCCTCATGGAGGTCAAGGCGAAGGTCCGCTTCTGCGCGACCTGCGGCAACGTGGCACAGGAGGAGCTGTGCAACATCTGCCGCGACAGCCGCCGCGACCTCTCGGTCATCTGTGTCGTGGAGGAGCCGAAGGACGTGGTGGCGATCGAGCGCACGCGGGAGTTCCGCGGCCGCTACCACGTCCTGGGCGGCGCCATCAGCCCGATCGAGGGTGTAGGACCGGATGATCTGCGTATAAGAGAACTGTTGGCCCGCCTGGCCGACGGCACAGTCACCGAACTGATTCTGGCCACGGACCCGAATCTGGAGGGGGAGGCTACGGCGACGTACCTCGCCCGCATGATCAAGCCCATGGGCCTCAAGGTCACCCGCCTGGCCAGCGGCCTCCCGGTGGGTGGCGACCTGGAATACGCGGACGAGGTGACTCTCGGCCGCGCCTTCGAGGGGAGACGACTCCTAGATGTCTGACGCCACGCTGCACGCGACCGAACAGAACCCGGACGACTTCGCGGTCCAGATCTCGGACCAGGTCGAGAGTTTCCTGGTCGCCGTCACCGAGGTCGCGAAGGGCGACGAGCCGGACTCGGCGGTCCCCTTCCTCCTCCTGGAGGTCTCCCAACTCCTCCTGGCCGGCGGCCGTCTCGGAGCCCACGAGGACATCGTCCCCGACGAGCGCTACGAGCCCGACCCGGGCCCGGAGGCGGACGTGGACGACCTCCGCGAGAACCTCGCCCGCCTGCTGGAGCCGATCGACGTCTACTCGGAGGTCTTCGACCCCTACGAGCCCCGTAAGGCGCCCGTACCGGCCCGTATCTCCGACGACCTCACCGACGTCATCACCGACCTCCGCCACGGCATGGTCCACTACCGGGCCGGCCGCACCTCGGAGGCCCTGTGGTGGTGGCAGTTCTCCTACTTCTCCAACTGGGGAGCCACGGCGTCGGCCACCCTGCGCGCCCTCCACTCGGTCCTGGCCCACGTGCGCCTGAACCAGCCCCTGGAGGAACTCGACGGCCTGGACACCGACCAGGGCATCGGCGACGACACCCTGGAGTTCGAGGCCGGCCGCGTGATGGCGGAGGAGATCGGCGGCGGACTGGGCCAGGGGCAGGTCAAGTAGCCTCGGGCAGTGGGACGGTGTTCGGTTCCTTCGTCTCGACCGTCCCCTCCGCCTCATTCGCCAGGACCAGGCCGGGGACTTCGGGGAGAGCGGCGCGGACGGCGTCACGGACGCGTTGGAGATCGACGTCCAGGCGCTCCAGCCGCTCGACGAGCTCACGGACGGGCAGGCCGGACTGACGGGCGATCGAAAGGAAGTCGGCGATCGGCTCGGCGAGGGTGAGGGGCGGGTGCCGTTTGCCCGGTGTGCGCTCGACGCGACAGAGCCGACGGTCTGTCTCGTCCAGTCGGTCCAGCCGGTCCTCGGGGATCCGGAAGCCGAACGCGGACAGTCGTTCCACGACCTCGTGCGGTTCCTTGGACAGCAGCGTCGCGATGGAGACCACATGGTGCAGCGGGACCGGGCGGCCCTCTTCGAGCGGCTGTTTGGTCTCGTTGTTCAGGCCGAGGAGGTAGGTGTCGAACCCGTAGGCATCCTCCGGTGGCGCCGCGAGCGACGTGACGAGACCGTACTGGGCCAGACGCTCGACGACGGCCCGCGGTGAGGCGCTGAGGCCGGAGGACTTCAGGGCCACATGGTGCGCCGACACCGGGTGCTCCGGGGACAGTTGACCCTCCGGGGGCCTGGCGCGCCGATCCGGCGTGAGCAGAATGACGTCCCTGGGCTCGACGCTCGGGGGAAACGACGTGTCCGGCGGTTCGAGACCGTAGGCGCGCAGTCGGGATGCCACTTCCGCCGGCGGCAGTCCGGTCGTGAGGGATGCTCTCGCCACATGCGGGAGGGCCATCGGAACATCCGCCTCGATCCAGGGGGCTTCACCATTGAGGCCCGCGCTGAGGATCAGCACGTCCATCTCGTCCGTCCGGCGTGGCAGGGCGGAGGGCGTGCGGAACCCCAGCGCTTCGACGCAGCGGGCCATCTCGTGCAGGGGAACGCCGTGTGAGGAGGAAACGCGGGCCAGTACTCCCGGTGGGACCGGCTTCTCTTCGCTCAGGCTCCGCCAGTCAGGGGAACCCCAGCCCCACTCCGTGCTCTGCCGGAGGAAGCCGTCGGCCTGCTGTTCGCGGTCGGGGGCGAGCGCCAGACGGAAACCGAGGGCGCGAAGCTCACATGCCACATCCGGCACCGGCCGTTTCAACTCGGCGGCGGCATGGAGCACATGACCGGCCGGGACCGGCTCGGCAGGGTCCAGCGGGTCTTTTCCCTTCATGTGGTGACTGACCAGGCGAAGGGTCGTCTCGTCCGCGGCCTCCACCAACGTTTCCGCTGCCGGAACGGTGAAGCCGAACCATGTCATCCACTGAACGGCTGTGCCGAGGTCGATGCCGAGCTCGCGCCGGGCCTTGAGGAGGTGGCCGGGAGTCACCGGTCTGCTGACGCCGAGCCAGGGGGACCGGCCGTCCAGGCGACGGCTGAGCAACGGCAGGGCCCGCTCGTCAGCGTCCTCTGCCGACGGGTCCGGTTCCATGACGGTGAAACCGAAGGCCTTCATGCGCCGGGCGGCCTCACAGAGACTGATGCCGAACTCGTGGCGGGCCTTGAGGAGGTGACCGGGAGGCACCGGGCCGACGCGCCGAAGCCAGTGAGCCAAGGAAGCCCGGGTGTGGAACGGAGGGACCAGGTCGTCGCTCAGAAGCGCGAGGTTGATCTCGTCGATGACGGGATCGTCGTCGGGCGGCCCCGGCGTCGGCAGGCGCAGCTCCCCCATGCGCCTCACGGCCTCCCGGTACGAGACGCCGCGAGTCTCGGCCAGGAACAGCACGTGCCCGGGAGTGGCAAGCTCCTTGTCCGTGTCGTAGTCGGGATCGGGCCAGCGCCGATCGGTCCAGACGCCGTCGACGAGCGTGCACGTGAGGATGTCGGAGGGAAGCGCCGGGAGGACCCGCTCGACCAGGTCCAGCTCCGGCACGATCGCCGCCAGTGCGGTCAACTCGGCGTTGGGCCGGTGAGCCAGCAGCCGCCAGAGCAGGATGCGGTCGTCCATGGTGCCGCTCACCCTCCCGGCCGGGGTTTCGCCCAGGATTGTCTCGTAGTCCGCGAGCCCGGAGTCGCGCCGGTGGACGATGAGCGGGTCCTGGGTGAAGAACCCGGCAGCGGCCACAGCCCATCGATGGCCGTGCAGTTCCGTCTCGTGTCCCGCCGCTCCCGCCATCTCCGTCACGATGTCGGCGAGCCGGGGACTGCGACCCGTCACCTCGGCGAGCCACTCGGCGTCCAGGAGCGGCGGGTCGGCGGACAGGAGCGTCGGCAGCGCGGCCCTGAGCAGGTCTTCCACGTCCGCGCAGACGTCGGCGTCGAGAATCTCGGTGCGATCCACGGAGAGGCGGCGGGGCCGGGTCCTGCCGGTGAGGTTGACCACGGCGCCGCGCAGCCGGCGCAGGTCGCCAGGGTCGGTCAGGACACCTCGCCGTTTGCGTGGCTCGGTGTAGATCCCGTCGACCAGGACACCTCCGCCGTGCCGGCACCAGACGACCTGGCCGTCCACCCCGCCGGGCGCGGCAGGCCAGGAGACCATGTGGCCGTGGGCCTGGAAGCCGTCGGGACGCAGTCCCGGTGCCTCCCGTGGGCGCAGGACACCGGGCTCCCACACCACGGTCTGTCTGCCGTGCTCGGCGGTGGTCGCGAACTCCGCGATGCCGAGGAACCTGCGCAACTCCCTGACGCAGGAAGGCGCCTCGTCGCCGTCCCGCAGATACAGCCGGACCGTGGTGCCGATGGTTCCCGGGCTGCCGGTGGGCCGGACCCGGAAGTAGTGCCCGGGGCCGCTGATCAGGACGGTGATCTCCCGCAACCGGTTCTCGACGGCGTCCATGTGGCAGGTCGTCACCCGGACTTCGTCGGCGAGCATGAAGTAGCTGAGCACGCCGATGCCGAACCGGCTGTTCGGATGCATGGTGACGCCGCGGCTCTGCCACTCCTGCTGTTCCTCCTGGAACCGCGGGAGGTCCGTGAACCGTACACCGGCCTGTGAGAACACCTCCGACAGCGTCACCTCGTCCATGCCGACGCCGTTGTCCCGGCACTGCAGGTAGTGCCGGTCCTCCTCCTCGTCGTACCCCTGGGTGAACTCGATCCGCCCCCGGTACGCGCTGTAGGCCTCGTAAGCCTGGGCCCGGGCCCGCCGGTAGCGGCAGGCGTCGAGGGCGTTCTGATAGAGCTCGCGGATGGCGAGAGACCGGTCGCGGTAGAGGTTCTCACCCATGAGGAGTTCCTGGACGCGTTCCTCGTCCAGCCGGAAGCGGATGACCCCGCCGACCGGAACCGCGGTGCCCTGGCTGTCGACTTCACGCACCTTGTCGGTGCTCGTGTACAGCGGCAGCGCGTTGAACTCGGGCGCGGCGGCCCGCCGGACGGCGCGCAGCAGGGACTCCAGCCGTTGGGTGTGCTCTGTCAGGGCGGCGACGACGGCGGGATGGCCGCAGCCCGCCTTGAGCCCGATTCCGTCCGGGCGCTTGTACCAGGTGGCCTTCTGCACCGTGGCAAGGAGCTCCGCGGGGTCGAGGGGGTCCGGAATCCCCACGTGTCGGACGATCACCGAGGAGAGGTCCGCGGCTTCGACCGCCATGCCGTGCGCGACGGTGAACAGCGCTCCAACCAGCCGTTCCCGTACGTCCTGGAAGTCCCGGCCGTCGAAGTCCAGCGGGAAGGGGTCCTCCCGCAGGTGGTCCGGCCGGGCGGCGTCGAACAACTCGTTCGGTCCCGCATGCGCGCAGCCCAGCAGGCGCGACAGGAGTTCCGGATCGAGCAGGACCTCGAGACCGGTGCCTTCGACGCCCACGGCCGACGGGAACGCCGTGAGCTGTCCCGGTTGCCGTCTCGCCCACTGGTGGAACAGCCACCACCCGATCTCCCGCCGCCCGTCGGGGCGATCCTTCAGGGCGCCCAGCTCCGCCCGCCGGACGAGCCGTTCGTGGCTGCGCAGCAGCACCTCGTACATCCGCCGTTCCCCGTCCGGCGCGGTCCGCTGCCCGAGGTCCGTCGGATCGACGTGAGACAGCTCGGCCGCCGTCCGTGACCGGTGCGCCTGGTACAGGTGGGGCAGCAGCGCGATCAGGGCGGCCTCGGCGGGGGAGAGGAGGCCCTTCTCTTCGGGCCAGAGCGTGCTGATGAGCCAGTTGGTCCAGCGGGAGATGCGTTGCGCCAGGTTCACGTCGTGCCACGGGTCGTCGGCGAGTGCCGGCCGCGCCTCGTCGTACAGCTCCGCCAACCGGTCGCCGGCTCTTGCGGCCTGTGTCCTGAGGGACTCGGCCTGCTCTGTGCCGCTGGGTTTGACCAACCGCCAGGCCGGGGACTTCGCGACGCTGTCGCCCCAACACGGCGGGGTGGTGGAAGCACGGGACGGAGCGGACGGGGAAAGGCCGGCGCTGCCTCCCTCCTTGGCGCGGGCTTTTTCCAAGCGGGCCCGTGCCGCAAGACCGCGCCACCGCGCCTCGGCCGGGAGGCGCAGGCCGCCGGGGTTCTTCCGACGCGCCAGGCGTTCGAGGGCGGAGATGAAGAGCACCACTTTGGTGTCGTCGCGGGGGACCGTGCGCATCGCTACCCAGTCCGCGACGGTGCTGCCGGCCGGGACTTTACGGGGGGACGCAAGGCCTGCCCGGATCTCCGCGTGCACGACGGGCGGTTCGGGCTTCCCGGCCAGCTTCAGCAGCCCGGCCAGCTCTGTCCAGTAGGTCTGCGGTTCCTTCATGGCCCCGTGCCCCGTCCCCCGTGCCCCGCGCCCTCGCCCGATGGTCCCGAGTCGGCCGACTCGGGCGACTCGGGCGACTCGGAAGGTTCCAAGCTACCGATCTGACCTGCAAAGCCATGCCTGATCGCGCAGATTGCCCCGGCACAGCGACCGGCGCCTTCCGGCACGGTCGTGGACGTCCCCGTCATCCCGACGCTTCGAAGGAGCCGCAATGGATCCGGTTCTCGTCGCTGCCGTGTGCAGCGTCCTCACTGTGCTGATCGTCGCCGGGGCGGCAGTGCTCTTCCTGCGCTCCGCGCTCGACGGAGCCGAATCCAGGCATCGGGCCAGGATCCTGGGGGCCGTGGCCGAGATGATCCGGGCGGTACGGGGGAAGCGGTGATCTCAGATCCGTACGGCCGCGCCCGTGACGCCGATGCCGCTGTCGCTTTTCCCGGGCACGGACACCGTGATGGTGCTGGGGCGCCCCATGTCCTCGCCTTGATGGATCGTCAAGGTCGTCGGTGTGGCGACCAGTTCGAGCTCCCGCAGGTAGCCGCCGAAGGCCGCGGCCGCCGCGCCCGTGGCAGGGTCCTCGACGACCCCGCCGGGCGGGAAGGGGTTACGGGCATGGAAGACGGTGGGCGACTCCCGCCAGAGCAGGTCGACGGTGGTCCAGTCCCTGCGGCGCATGAGGTCGGTGAGGGCGGGCATGTCGTAGTCCAGGTCGGCCAGGCGGCTCCGGTCGGCCGCGGCCACGATCGGATGCCAGGCGCCGGCGTAGGCCACACGGGGCGGTAGCGCCGGGTCGAGCTCGTCGGCGGACCAGCGCAGGGCCGCCAGCAGGTCGGCCAGGTCTGCCTCCGCGAGGGGCTCCGTTCGCGGCACGACGCTCACCAGGGTCGCCACGGTCGTCCCGTCGTCGGCCACCGAGGTCGTGACGGGAACCGGGCCCGCGTTGGTCCGCAGGCGAAGCGGCCCCACGCCGTTGCGGTCGGCGTGGGCGACGGCCAGGGCGATCGTCGCGTGACCGCAGAACGGCACCTCGGCGAGCGGGCTGAAGTAGCGGACGTCCAGGGTGCCTTCGTCGGACGGCACCACGAACGCCGTCTCCGAGTACCCGACCTCCGCCGCTGCCGCCAGCATGGTCGCGTCATCGACCCCGGTGGCGTCGAGCACCACACCGGCCGGGTTGCCCCCTGCGGGATCGGTACTGAAAGCCACGTAGCGCAAGATCTCCATCCCGCGACCGTAACGCAGGTGAGTGGTGGCCAAAAGGCCGTTGCCCAGCGCGAGTTGGCTGCCTGCGTTTCCGCGGCTCAGCCCGGAGCTCAAGACGCAGGCCACCTGCGCTGGATCCGGGAGCACATCACTGTCGTCGACTGACCCACCCCCACGGTCACAGCCCCCACAGCCCCTTCCCCACAGCCGTCACCCCGCCCGCCAGCGCCAGGGACAGCACCAGGAGGCGGGCTCGGCCCTCCGGCAGGCGTCCGGCGAGACCTCTGCCGATCACGCCGCCCACGGCCATCGCGGCGACGACCGACGCCCACTTCGGCGTGGACAGCTCCGGCACCCCGTTCGCGGCGACGGAGAAGGCGTTGACGACCACGCCGTAGAACTGCGCGTTCGGCACGAACTCCCGTACCGTCCAGCCCGCGTTGACGGCGTAGAGGGAGACCGGGGGGCCGCCGACGCCCGCCGCGGAGTTCATGAAGCCGCCGACCGCGCCCGCGGCGACCGCGCCCCTGGTGCCGCGCAGGGCGGGGACGTGGGCGCCGCGCATGACCAGGACGACCGCCGCGGTCACCAGGCTTCCCATGACCAACAGGAGTGCACGCTCCGGGAGTTGACGGGTCAGCCAGGTGCCCGCCGGGACCGTGCACGCCGCTGCCGCGCACAGCGGCACCATCGCGCCGGGGCGTACCCGCCGCAGGCCGCCCGCGAGGCCGACGACGCTGATCGCCCCGGCGGCGCAGTTGGCGAGGGCGACGCCCTCGGTGGGGCCCAGGAGCAGGACGAGGGCCGGTACGGCGACCAGGGCGAAGCCCATGCCGGTCAGCCACTGCACGGACGAGCCGAGCAGCACGATGGCCGCCAGGAACGCGTCGCCCGTCCAGCCGCTCGCCATGGCTCAGCAGCCTCCCATGCCTTCCCCCATGGTGTAGCCCGCTACACCCCCCTTCGGGGAGAGCACTCCCTCGTTTCCCCAGGTCGGAGACGGGATCGTTGATCTCGCAAGCGAACGCGAGCAACAAGTCCGCCCGAGCGCGAAGGAAACCCCGTCATGAAGTCCCTGCTCTCCTCCCGCCCCGTCCTGTGGTTCCTCTTCCTCTTCAACGCCGTTGTCGCCGCGGCAGCGCCCTTCGTCGTGGACGGGACGCAGGGTGTGATGACCGCCGTCGGGATGGGGGTCGTGTCGCTGGGGGCCGGGGTCAGCCTGATGCGGCGGGCCTCCGCCTGAGAATTGGGTCGGCCCTGGACGTGCGCTGTACGACGCCTGCACGGGCCCTAACCGGCGGAACGCGAGGCTGGAGTCACTCCCGCAGCACAGGAAAGAGCGGGAGGTCACCACCCCACCGCACCAGGAGTGAGCGATGACCCGTCGTCCCGCAGGCAAGTCCATAGGCAAGCGCGCAGCCATCGTCACCGCCGCCGCCCTCGTCGCCACCGGCACCTTCGCCGCCGGGGTGAGCACGGCCGGTCCGGAGCGGTCGGCCAAGCCGTCGAAGAAGCAGGTCACCACCCTGTTCGACAAGTGGAACGCGGCCCTGCAGACCGGTGACCCGGAGACGGTGGCCGACCTCTACGCCGACGACGCGGTCCTCCTGCCCACCCTCTCCAACAAGATCCGCACCGACCGTGCCGGCATCGTCGACTACTTCGAGCACTTCCTGCAGAAGAAGCCGGTCGGCAAGAAGGTCGAGACGGTCGTCAACGTTCTCGACGGCAACTCCGCCATCGACACCGGCGTCTACGAGTTCACCCTCACCGACCCGAAGACCGGCAAGAAGAGCGCCACCAAGGCCCGCTACACCTACGAGTACGAGAAGCGGGACGGCGAGTGGAAGATCGTCAACCATCACTCGTCGGCGATGCCCGAGGGCTGATCCTCACAAGCCTTCGCGCCCCGAGGGCTCTCACCCGGTGCGCTGTGCCGCCCGCAGGGCGACCCGCACGCACAGTCCGCCCCCGGGAGCGTCCCGCAACGTCACGGTTCCGCCGTCGTCCGTCACCAGCTGCTTGACGACGGCGAGACCGAGGCCCGAACCGGAGCGGCCGGTCAGCCCCTGACCGCGCCAGAAGCGGTCGAAGGCGCGGGACTTCTCCGCGTCCGACATGCCCGGACCCTCGTCGAGGACCGACAGGAGCACCTCGTCGGCGCTCGACTCCTCCCGGACGGTGATGGTGCTGCCGTCCGGTGACACCTCCAGGGCGTTCGAAAGCACGTTGTCCAGGACCTGGTCCAGATGACCGGGGCTGGCCAACACGAGCGGCCGGTCGTCGACAACACTCCCCCTGAGCGCGATGGTGACTCCGCGCTCGTCGGCGGCCGGCCTCCACACGGCCAGGCGTTCGGTCACGATGTCCGTCAGCGACAGCGGCTCGGCCACGGACACCTTGGCCTCCGCCCTGGCCAGCACCAGCAGCCCGTTGACCAGGCGGCTCATCCGGACCACCTCGGCGGTCGCCTGCTCCACGTCCTCCCGTACGAACTCGTCGTCGACGCCGTCCGAGATGTTGTCCAGCGACAGGCGCAACGCGGTCAGCGGCGTACGGAGTTGGTGGGAGGCGTCGGCGACGAAGATGCGCTGGGAGGCCACCAGGGTCTCCAGGCGTTCCGCGCCCTGGTTGAGGGTGCGCGCCAGCGTCTGTGTCTCCTGGGGGCCTGTCACGGGGGAACGGGCCGTCAGGTCGCCGTCGCTGAACTTGCTCGCCATGTCGTTGAGTTGGCGCAGCGGGCGGGTGAGGCGGCGGGCCACCACGGCACCGATCAGCGCGGCCACGCCGAGGACGGCCACGGCGAGGGCTGCCCTGAAGCCCCAGATGGTCCACAGGCGCCCGGTGAGTTCGCTGGTGGAGTAGACGATCCGTACGGCACCGACGGTCCGGTCCCCGTCGCTCGCGGGCACGGTGACCACCAGGTGCCGGCCCCAGATGAAGTCCGACCCCCAGTCGACCTGGGTGTCGTCGTCGGCCGTGGCCTTGGCCAGGGCCGAGTCCCGCGCCGGGCGGGGCAGGTCCGCAGCGCACGCATCGGTGGCGGTGACCTCGACCCGGTCGTGCGTCTTCTCGGCGTACGCCTTGGCCATCTCCTCCAGCGCCTCGCACGACGCCCGGTCACCGTTGCCCAGCAGCAGCGCCATGGTGGTCGCCTCGCGCTTGACGGACAGCTCGGTGTCGCCGCGCAGCTGGGAGGTGAGTGTGAAGGCGACCGGCACGGTGAACAGGAAGATGGCGACGGCGACGAGCAGCACGTAGCTGCGGATGAGCTGGCGGATCATGACACGTTGCCGTTCCCGCCGTCGGCGGCCTCACCCTCGTTCACCACGAGCCGGAACCCGACCCCCCGCACGGCCTCGATGGTGATCGCGCCGGCCAGCTTGCGCCGCAGCGCCGCCACGTGCACGTCGAGCGTCTTCGTCGGGCCGAACCAGTTGGCGTCCCAGACGGCCTCCATGATCTGCTCGCGCGTCATCAGCGCGCCCGGCTCCTCGGTGAGGAAGGACAGCAGGTCGTACTCCTTGGGCGCGAGGGACACCTCCTCGCCGTCCAGGTGGACGCGGGCGGCCTTGCGGTCGACCGTGAGGCGGGGGCCGTAGCGGTCGGGGCCGGTTCCCTCGGCGCTGCGGGGCTGGACGCGCCGCATGACCGCTCGTATCCGTGCGATGACCTCGCGCACCCCGAACGGCTTGGAGACGTAGTCGTCGGCGCCCAGCTCGAGGCCGACCACCCGGTCCGTCTCGTCGCTGCGGGCGCTGATCACGATGATCGGGACGTTACTGCGGGCGCGCAGCGCCTTGCAGACGTCGAGGCCGTCGGTGTCGGGCAGGCCGAGATCGAGGAGGACGACGTCGTAGGGGCCGGTGTGGGCCAGGGCGGCCGCGCCCGTGGTGACCCATTCGACCTCGAAGCTGTAGCGCTTGAGGCCGCGCCGGAGCGATTCGGCGACAGGTTCATCGTCTTCGACCAGGAGTACGCGCACAGATCGCACCCTAATGCTTGAAACTTAATTCACAGCCGTCACACTTCTTCACAGCCGCGTTGATTTGTGACGCGGGTTGTGACGCGGGGCACTTTTCGAGTGGTCTCTCTCGGCTGCGGGCAGGTGCAGTCCTGGAACAAGAGCGGCCGGGGTCTCACCATGCGATACCGCGGAGGCGGATTTCGGGCGCTCGATAGACTGAGCCGACCGCAGTGCATATGCGTATCTGCGGAAAGAGACGGATTGAGCGAGGAGCGCACGTGGGCCTTGTCGTGCAGAAGTACGGAGGCTCCTCCGTAGCCGATGCCGAGGGCATCAAGCGCGTCGCCAAGCGGATCGTGGAAGCGAAGAAGAACGGCCACCAGGTGGTCGTCGTCGTTTCCGCGATGGGCGACACGACGGACGAGTTGATCGATCTCGCCGAGCAGGTATCCCCGATGCCGGCCGGGCGTGAGTTCGACATGCTGCTGACCGCCGGGGAGCGTATCTCCATGGCCCTGCTGGCCATGGCGATCAAAAAGCTGGGCCACGAGGCCCAGTCCTTCACCGGCAGCCAGGCAGGCGTCATCACCGACTCGGTCCACAACAAAGCCCGGATCATCGACGTCACGCCGGGCCGGATCCGTACGGCGCTGGACGAGGGCAACATCGCCATCGTCGCCGGGTTCCAGGGTGTCAGCCAGGACAAGAAGGACATCACCACGCTCGGCCGCGGTGGCTCCGACACGACCGCCGTCGCCCTCGCCGCCGCGCTCGACGCCGAGGTCTGCGAGATCTACACCGACGTGGACGGCGTGTTCACCGCCGACCCGCGCGTGGTGAAGAAGGCGAAGAAGATCGACTGGATCTCCTTCGAGGACATGCTGGAGCTCGCGGCCTCCGGCTCCAAGGTGCTGCTCCACCGCTGTGTGGAGTACGCCCGCCGCTACAACATCCCGATCCACGTCCGGTCCAGCTTCAGCGGACTGCAGGGCACGTGGGTCAGCAGTGAGCCGATCGAGCAAGGGGACAAGAAGGTGGAGCAGGCCATCATCTCCGGTGTCGCACACGACACCTCCGAGGCCAAGGTCACGGTCGTCGGTGTCCCCGACAAGCCGGGCGAGGCCGCCGCCATCTTCCGCGCCATCGCCGATGCCGAGATCAACATCGACATGGTCGTGCAGAACGTGTCCGCCGCCTCCACCGGTCTGACGGACATCTCCTTCACGCTGCCGAAGACCGAGGGCCGCAAGGCCATCGACGCCCTGGAGAAGAACAAGGGCGGCATCGGCTTCGACTCGCTGCGCTACGACGACCAGATCGGCAAGATCTCGCTGGTCGGCGCGGGCATGAAGACCAACCCGGGCGTCACCGCCTCCTTCTTCGAGGCGCTGTCCGACGCCGGTGTGAACATCGAGCTGATCTCGACCTCCGAGATCCGCATCTCGGTCGTCACCCGTGCCGACGACGTGCCGGAGGCCGTGCGCGCCGTGCACACCGCCTTCGGACTCGACTCCGACAGCGACGAGGCAGTCGTCTACGGAGGCACTGGCCGCTGATGGAGCGGTCCGGGCGACCGACGCTCGCCGTCGTGGGGGCAACCGGTGCCGTCGGCACCGTGATGCTCCGGATCCTCTCCCAGCGCGCGGACATCTGGGGCGAGATCCGACTGATCGCCTCGCCGCGCTCGGCCGGCCGCAAGCTGGCCGTGCGCGGGGAGGAGGTCGAGGTACTGGCCCTGTCGGAGGACGCCTTCGACGGGGTCGACGTCGCCATGTTCGACGTACCCGACGAGGTGTCCGCGAAATGGGCGCCCATCGCCGCCGCCAAGGGCGTGGTGGTGGTCGACAACTCCGGCGCCTTCCGGCTGGACCCCGAGGTGCCGCTCGTCGTGCCCGAGGTCAACGCGCACATGGTGCGCAACCGGCCGCGCGGGATCGTCGCCAACCCCAACTGCACGACCCTCTCGATGATCGTGGCGCTGGGCGCGCTGCACGCCGAGTTCGGGCTGCGCGAGCTGGTGGTGTCCTCGTACCAGGCGGTCAGCGGGGCGGGCCGGGCCGGGGTCGACACCCTGCGCCGGCAGCTGTCCCTGGTGGCGGGTACGGAGCTGGGGACCGCACCCGGTGACGTACGGCGGGCCGTCGGGGACGACACCGGGCCGTTCCCGGAGCCGGTGGCGCTGAACGTCGTGCCGTGGGCCGGGTCGCTGCGCGAGGACGGCTGGTCGTCGGAGGAGATGAAGGTGCGGGACGAGTCCCGCAAGATCCTCGGACTGCCCCGGCTGCCCGTCGCCGTGACCTGTGTGCGGGTGCCGGTGGTCACGACGCACTCGCTGACCGTCCACGCCCGCTTCCAGGGCGAGGTCACCGTCGACGGTGCCCGCGAGATCCTCGCCACGGCTCCCGGTGTCGTCCTGTGCGACGACCCGGCCGCCGGGGAGTTCCCCACCCCCGTCGACGTGGTCGGCACCGACCCGACCTGGGTCGGGCGGGTGCGCCGGGCGCTCGACGACCCCACCGCGCTGGAGCTGTTCGTGTGCGGCGACAACCTGCGCAAGGGGGCCGCGCTGAACACCACGCAGATCGCGGAGCTGGTGGCCGCCGAGTTCGCCTGAGGCGGGCATGACGCTCGCATGACTTACTCATGACGAACCGGTGGGCCGGAAAACTCCTGGCCGGAGGCACAAGGGTTTGTAGGATTTGTGCCGAGCAGGTGTGAGCCGACCGATGGTCCGGACCACTTGTTTCGGACCCGGTCGGCATCCGAAGATTTTCTCCCCGCCCTCCGCAACCGTGCGGAGGGCGGGGAGCGTCTTTGCGGTCGCCCTTCGGGGGCGTGGAGATGCATGATCCCGGCGCATGGGGGCGCTGTGATCCGGGCGTGGGGACGCCCGTTCATATGGGACACAGGGGAAGAGCGGGACGCATGAGGGCATGTGAGACGCCGTCGGTTGTGCTGCCTGGCGCGAGAACGTTGTCGGCCAGATGGACTGACGCGAAAGTGACGCTCGGCACGTACAACCCTCACGGGGGTGAGCGTGTCCAACAGGCGTGGCAGTGGCAGAGGTACTCGACTTCAGTGCGGCGACGCGCGGTGCGGTTCTACCGGCCCGCCGGCCCGCCGTCCGCCCCCGCGCGGCCGGGGCGCCCGGTGGCATGCCGGTGATCGCGCCCATGCCCGCAGCGCGGCCCGCCCGCATACCCGGACAGCGTGACGGCGCCGAGTCCGCCGAGTACGCAGATGACACAGTGGCCGCCGGCACCACCGTCGACCACCTCACCGAGACCTACCGGGCCCACTACCGCTCGCTGCTCGGTCTCGCCGCCCTCCTCCTCGACGACACCGCCTCCTGCGAGGACGTCGTCCAGGAGGCCTTCATCCGTGTCCACTCGGCGCGCAAACGCGTCCGGGAACCGGAGAAGACCCTCGCCTACCTGCGCCAGACCGTCGTCAACCTCTCCCGCTCGGCCCTGCGCCGCCGCATCCTCGGACTGAAGCTGCTGTCCAAGCCGATGCCGGACATGGCGAGCGCCGAGGAGGGGGCGTACGACCAGCTGGAGCGGGACTCCCTGATCAAGGCGATGAAGGGCCTGCAGCGCCGCCAGCGCGAGGTCCTCGTCCTGCGCTACTTCGCCGACATGACCGAGGCCCAGGTCGCCGAGACGCTCGGCATCTCGCTGGGCTCGGTCAAGGCCTACGGCTCCCGCGGCATCGCAGCCCTGCGCACCGCCATGGAGGAGCCGGCGTGACCGGGGAAGCCGAGGGACCAGACCCCCACGAGCGGCACGAGCCGTACGAGTGGCACGAGCCGACGGGGCTGCCGCACAAGCCAGAGCCGAAGCAATCGCACGCTGGGAACGGAACCGTGAACCACCACCTCGACGACCAGGGCCCGGGCGGGCTCGACTCGGACGAGCTGGCACTGCGCCGGATGCTGCAACGGACGGTCGGGGAGATGGAGCCGCGCGACGGCGCCCTGGACCACCTCAGGCGGGCGGTGCCCGCCCGCCGGGCCCGCAAGCGACAGGCAGCCGTCGGCATGGCGGCCGCGGCCCTCTTCATCGGCACCGCCATCCCGGCCCTCGTGCACGTCTCCAACGCCGAGGGCTCCGACGTCAACCCCTCCGTTGCCGGGCAGGCCTCCCAGGCGCAGGGCGGGGCGAGCCAGGGCAACCACCCCGACGGCGGTGAGAGCACCTCCGGCACCTCGTCCGGCAAGACCGTGGACAAGGGCAAGGACGGCAAGAAGGCCGAGGAGAAGGAAAAGGGCCCCGGCGCCACCGTCGGCGCGACCAGTGGGGCCGACCCGTCGGTGCCCAGCGCGGCGGCCGCCCCGGTCTGCACGGCAGCCCAGCTCGGCTCCGCCACCGCGAACGTCGACGTCCCCGACTCGGCCGGAATCGTCTACGGCACCTTCCGCGTCACCAACGTCTCCGACGCCGGCTGTACGGTCACAGGGCAAGGCACCGTCACCCCGCTCCCGCAGGGCGCCGCCGACGGCACGAAGATCACCGTGGTGCAGCACGCCTCCGGGGACGCGGCGGCCACGCTGCCCGACCCCTCCCTCTACCTCGCCCAGCTGGTCCTCGCGCCCGGCTCGGCCTACGACGTGAAGTTCGCCTGGGTGCCCTCGGAGACCTGCCCCACCGATCCCGGCAGCACGGACGGAGGCAGCACCGGCGGCCCCACGCCCAGCCCGACACCGAGCGGGGACGGCTCCGCCACCGAGGGCTCCTCCACCGGCGGCGACACGGGCACGACGACCCAGCTGATGACGGAGGACGGCACGGCCGACGGCAGCGTCGTCATCTCGCACACCCCGGAGGCGGGCTCACCGACGGTCTCGGCGACGGTGTCCAACGCGTGCGCGGGCGTGATCTACCGGACGGGGCTGCTGGCGGGGTCCTGAGCCGAGGAGCTCGCCCCCTCCATCGTGAGCTCCTCCGCCACGATGCCCAGTTCCGCGTCCCGGATGATCTCGACCTCGCGGCGCAGCAGCCGGAACCACATGAAGACGACGAACCCGGCGAAGACGAACCACTCGCCGGTGTAGCCGAGGTTCTGGAACGCCTTCAGGTCGAGGCCGGTGTCGGCCGGTGAGCTCGCCGGCACCGCCTTCATCCCGGAGTCGCCCTTGTCGAGCGTGACCCACGCGTCGTACACGTCGTACGGCACGAGGTTCACCAGGGACGCCGAGCTGATCGCCGCGGTCTGCCCGGCCGGCAGCCCGCCCTGCGCGCTCACACCGTTGTCGCCCGGCGTCTCGGACGCCTGGAGCGCACCGGTGACGGTGACCTCGCCGGCGGGCGGCGCCGGGGCCTTCGCCGGGTCGGGGGTGCCGGGCAGCCAGCCCCGTACGACGGGCAGCGCCTTGCCGCCGTCGACACGCAGCAGGGTCAGCACGTAGTACCCGCTCCTGCCGTCCAGCTCCCGGCCGGGCACGAGGAGCTGCTTGCCGTACCGGCCGGTCGCGGTGGTCTGGTCGCCGGAGGTCGCCTTGTCCACGGGCAGCAGCTCCGTCAGCGGCCGGGCCGGTTCCTTCTCGTCGGACGCGACCTGCTCACGGGCGGTGCGGTGGTCCTCGACGCGCGACTCGAACCGGCTGAGCTGCCAGGACCCCATGAACACGCAGAAGGGGATGGCCAGCAGCACGAAGACGTTGATCCCCCACCAGCGGGGCGTCAGCAGGAACCGGTACACACCCCAAAGGTACGGTGCCGCCGCGCGCCCCCGGGCCGCGGGGTCGGCCCCAGCGGCCTGCCCGGCTGTCGGCCGCGTGGAGGTTGTCCACAGGTTGGGGACCTGGCCAGCGCATTGTCGGCGGGGGCAGGCAGTATGGGGTCATGACTGAGAGCAACGAGTCCGACTCCCGGGAACAGCAGGTGTCCGGCGAAGACATGCCGGACTGGGAGAAGCGCTTCCGGGCGCCCCGGGTGTGGCTGCCCGACTGGGCGGAGGACGCGCCCGAGCGCTCCCTGTTCGTGTCCAACGCGACGGGGACGTACGAGCTGTACGCCTGGGACCGGTCGACCGGCGGCCAGCGCCAGGTGACGGACCGGCCGAACGGGACGACGGACGGTGTGCTCTCCCCGGACGGCGCGTGGATCTGGTGGTTCGACGACAAGGACGGCGACGAGTTCGGCGTCTGGCGCCGCCAGCGCTTCGAGGGCGGCGAGAACGAGGTCGCGACGCCCGGCCTCGACCTGTCCTACCCGGCCGGGCTGGCTCTGGGACGGGACGGCCGCACGGCGGTCGTCGGCCGCTCCACGGACGAGGACGGTACGACGATCCACCTCGCGCGCTTGGGTGAGGCCCCCGCGGAGGTCTACCGCCACCGCGAGTCGGCGGGCGTCGGCGACCTCTCCCACGACGGCTCGCTGATCGCGATCGAGCACACCGAGCACGGCGACGCGATGCACTCGGCGCTGCGCGTCCTGCGCCCGGACGGCACCGCCGTCGCCGATCTGGACGACACCAAGGGCGGCACCGAGGAACTGGGCCTGGAGGTGCTGGGCTTCGCCCCTGTCGACGGTGACACCCGCCTGCTCATCGGCCACCAGAGGCGCGGCCGCTGGGAGCCCCTGGTGTGGGACGTCGCCACCGGCGAGGAGAGCGACCTCGCCCTGGATTTGCCCGGTGACGTGAGCGCCGAGTGGTATCCGGACGGCTCGGGACTGCTGATCGTGCACAGCTTCGAGGCCCGCAGCGAGCTGTTCCGCTACGACCTGGCGACCCGCGGACTCGTGAAGGTCCCGACCCCCGCCGGCACCGTCTCCGGGGCGACGGCCCGCCCCGACGGCAGCGTGGAGTACCTGTGGTCGTCGTCCGCCGAGCCGTCGGCGGTCCGCTCGACGACGGGCGGGGTCGTCCTGGACCCGCCCGGGATGAGGTCACCGGGCTCGGTCCCGGTGGAGGACGTGTGGGTGGAGGGCCCGGGCGGCCGTATCCACGCGCTGGTCCAGAAGCCGGCGGGCGCGACCGGTCCCCTGCCCACGGTGTTCGACATCCACGGCGGCCCCACCTGGCACGACAGCGACTCCTTCGCGGCGGGCCCGGCGGCCTGGGTGGACCACGGCTACGCGGTCGTCCGGGTCAACTACCGCGGCTCCACGGGCTACGGCCGCGCCTGGACGGACGCGCTGAAGCACCGCGTGGGCCTGATCGAGCTGGAGGACATCGCCGCGGTACGGGAGTGGGCGATCTCGTCCGGGCTGGCGGACCCCTCCCGCCTGATCCTCACCGGCGGTTCCTGGGGCGGCTACCTCACCCTCCTCGGCCTCGGCATGCAGCCGGGCGCGTGGACCCTGGGCATCGCGGCGGTCCCCGTCGCCGACTACGTCACGGCCTACCACGACGAGATGGAGGCACTGAAGGCGATGGACCGCACGCTGCTGGGCGGCACCCCGGAGGAGGTCCCGGAACGCTTCGAGGCGTCCTCCCCCCTGACATACGTCGACGAGGTGAAGGCCCCCGTCTACATCTCCGCGGGCGTGAACGACCCTCGCTGCCCCATCCGCCAGATCGAGAACTACGTCAAGCGCCTGGAGGCGCGGGGCGGGGTCCACGAGGTGTACAGATACGACGCGGGTCATGGGTCGCTGGTGGTGGACGAGCGGATCAAGCAGGTCCGCCTGGAATTGGAGTTCGCGGAGAGGCACCTGGCGAATAACTAGCCCCTCCGGCGTTTGAGGAGCGGGGGTCCAGGGGGCAGAGCCCCCTGGCGGGGTCGAAGGGGCGGAGCCCCTGGTGATGGGACGGGTAGGGGCGGCGGGGGCGAAGAAACCATGGGCCAGCCCCTACGTGGCTGCCCGCTCCCGCGGCCGCCGCCCCAACAGCTCCGCCAACCCCCGCCGCGTCGCCGCCAACACCACCCGATCCTCACCCTTCAGCACATAGGACTCGGGCAGGTCCCACACCAGCCCGGACGACTGCACATCCTCCGAGGAGTCCTCGCCCCCCTCCCCACGCGCCCGCTCCCGCTCCCGCGCCCCCGTATCCAACGCCAACACCCGCCACGCCCCCGCCCGAAACGCCTGAGCCATCGTCTTCCCCTCCAACTGCGGATGCCCGCCCACCTGCACCGCGGCGAACAGCAACACCCGCCGCTCCACCGGAATCGCCCCCAGAATCTGCCGCCCCAGCATCGCCCCGGCGAACGCGGGCGCGGCCAGATGGGACACACTCCGGCTCCGGGTCAGCGCATGCGGATGCGCGGCCCGCAACGTGCGATACACCGCCGTCGCGAAGTCGTCGTCGTACAGCCGCAGCACCACGCGCAGATCCGGCCGCAGCGACCGCGCGTACAACGCGGCCTCCAGATTCGTGGTGTCCGAACTGGTCACCGCCAGCAGCGCATGCGCCCGATGGATCTTGGCGGCCTCCAGCACGCCCTCCTGCGTGACGTCCCCCAGCACCACCGGCACCCGCAACCGCCGCGCCGTGGCCAGTCCACGAGCCTCGGGCCCGGCCTCGACGCACACCACGGGAATGTTCAGCTCCCGCAGCCGCGTCAGCACACGCGTCCCGATCTTCCCCAGCCCCAGCAGCACCACGTGCCCACCGAGCCCCCGAGGCGGCTTCCGCAACGCCCCGGCGCTCCGGAAGGTCCCCAACGCCTCCAGCACCGCCGCAAGCAGCACCGGGAGCAGCAGCAACCCCACCAGCCCGGACAGGAGCTGAAGAACCTGCCGCTCGGTGGACGCCCCGATCGCCGGATCGTTGATGGAGAACAGATCCAGCAGCGTCAGATACAGCGCCCCCAACGGATGAACCCCGGTGGCCAGCCACAACGCGACCGCCAGCGCGAGCACACACACCACCAACCCGGCCAGCGACCAACGCAACCGCCGTGAGAACAGCGAGGCGAACGGCGCCACCACCCCGACCCCGCGCCCTGCCGACAGCGCGGGCCCGGCGGCGGAGTACGACACCTGCTCGAGCACCACGGTCCCGCGCCCCGTCGCCTCCCGTACCGCCGTCGCGTCGGGCAGCAGCTGCGGCCCTTGCTCCCCGCTGCTCTCCGAACCGTCCGCTCCGGCCGGATCGTTGCTCGTCGTGGACAGCAGCGCCAGTGTGGCCAGCCCGGGATCGCCGCCCCGTCCGGGCCCGGTCGGCGGCCGGTCCACGGCGCGCAGCAGCAGCCCGTCGGTGTGGACGACCTTGGTGGTGCCGGCGACGGCGGTGGCCGTCAGCGCGGGCGCCGCGGTGTCGGCGTCGGACAGGACGGTGGTGGAGGCGTCGCCCGCCGGGTCCCCGGCCCCGGTGGCCAACGCGGCCGCCTGGTCGAGGAGTTCCTCTATGTGCTGCCCCAACCGCCGGTTGTACAGCCGCAGGACGAGCCGCAGACGGGGGTTGAGCCGGCGTGCGGTGAGCGCGGCACGGATGTTGGTCTCGTCGTCGTCGTACACGAGCGCCAGCGCGGCCGCCCGCTCCACGCCGGCGTCGGCGAGCACGGTCTCGGTGGGCTCGGCGGCCTCCATCACCCGCTCGTTCCCCGGGGGTTCACTGCCGCCGGCCGCATTGCTCCCGTTGCCGGCCGCCCGGTTGACCGCCGCGCTCACCACCCGGTCGAGCAGCGCCGCCGACACCGCGCGCGCCCGCCCGACCACCGGTGGTCTCACCGTGCGCTCGTTGGGCGGTACGACCAGGGTGACCTGTTCGCCGTACACACCGCGCAGCTCGGTGGCCAGCCGGTGCGCGAGCCCGTCGTCGCCGCAGACCACCATGTGCGCGCCGACGTCGGTCGGCAGACCTTGATTCGGAACGCTTGCCACGAGGGAAAAGACTGCCTTACCGGGACGGGTGGTTCCAGGGGCGACTGAACGTCCGTTCCTCCGATCCCGTATGAAAGGGGAGGCAGAGCACGGCAAACCCGGAGGGACCCGACCGTGGCCATCACCGAAGACGCCCCGCCGCGGGCGGACCACACCGGCGGGCCGCCCGGACCGGGCGCACGGGAGCAGGAGGGCCGGCGCCTGACCTCCCCGCTGGTGCTCACGATGGTGTTGCTGCTGGTGGTCGTGGTCCAGTCGCCGATCCGCCGCGCCCTGTCCGCGCCGGTGATGCAGAGCTGGATGACGGTGTTCGTGGCGGTGGTCGTGCAGGCCCTGCCGTTCCTGGTGCTGGGGGTTCTGCTGTCGGCGGCGATCGCCGTGTTCGTACCGGCGTCGTTCTTCGCCCGTGCCCTGCCGAAGCGGCCCGCGCTCGCCGTCCCGGTGGCCGGTGTGGCGGGCGCGGTGCTGCCGGGCTGCGAGTGCGCGTCGGTCCCCGTGGCCGGGGCGCTGGTCAGGCGCGGGGTGGCCCCGGCGGCCGCACTCGCCTTTCTTCTCTCCGCCCCCGCCATCAACCCGATCGTGCTGACCGCGACCGCCGTCGCCTTCCCCCGCGACCCCGAGATGGTCCTGGCCCGGTTCGTCGCGAGCCTGCTCGTGGCGTGCGCGATGGGCTGGCTGTGGCAGCGCGTCGGCCGCACCGACTGGCTGCGCCCGCCGACGCACTCCTCGTACGAGGGGCAGAGCAGGGGCGCGGCGTTCTGGGGTTCGGTCCGGCACGACGTGATGCACGCGGGCGGTTTCCTGGTGGTGGGCGCGATGGCCGCCGCCACCCTCAAGGCGGTCACGCCCGAGAGCTGGCTGCGTTCGGCGGCCGACAACCCGCTCTTCTCCGTCCTCGCGCTCGCCGTCCTGGCGGTGATCCTGTCGATCTGTTCGGAGGCGGACGCGTTCGTGGCGGCCTCCCTGACCCAGTTCTCGCTCACCGCCCGCCTCGCCTTCCTGGTGGTCGGCCCGATGATCGACCTGAAGCTGTTCGCGATGCAGGCGGGCACCTTCGGCCGCGGTTTCGCCCTGCGTTTCGCCCCGGCCACCTTCGTGCTCGCCGTCACCGTCTCGGTGCTGACCGGGGCGGTGCTCCTGTGAACCGCCAGGCCCAGGCAGCCGTCCTGTTCCTCCTCGGCGCGGCCCTGCTGCACGCGGGCTTCACCGACCTCTACCTGCGCTACGTCAAGGCGGGCCTGCAACCGCTGCTCCTGGCGTCCGGCGTGGTGCTGATCGCGGCGGCGGTGGCGACGGCGTGGTACGAGTGGCGGCAGACGAAGGAGGAGAAGGCGGCTCACGCGGACAAGACGGCCCAGGCGGAGAAGGCGGCTCACGCGGACGCCGAACACGGTCACCAGCACCGCGAACCCCGCGTCTCCTGGCTCCTCGTCCTCCCCCTCTTCGCCCTCATCCTGGTCGCCCCGCCCGCCCTCGGCTCCTACAGCGCCACCCGCACCGGTACGGCCCTGCAGGAGCCCCTCGCCTACCCCGCCCTCCCGGCGTCCGCCGGCCCCCTCCGCCTCGCCGTGGCCGACTACGCGGGCCGCGCGGCCTACGACCACGGCCGCTCCCTCGCCGGCCGCCGCATCGAACTCACCGGCTTCGTCGCCCTGGACCGCGCCGGCACGCCCTACCTGGTGCGCATGGCCCTCAACTGCTGTGCCGCCGACGCCCAGCCGGTCAAGGTCGGCCTGACCGGTCGGATCCCCCCGGTGCTGCAGCCGGACACCTGGCTGACGGTGACCGGCACCTACACCGCCCGGCAGACCAGGGACCCGGTCAACAACGGCCGGATCCCGTTCATCGAGGTCACCGCCGCCGAACCGGTACCGGTCCCGCACGACCCGTACGACGAGACCTGGAACAACTGACACCGGCGTACCCCCGCGGGGCGGCGGGTAAGGGGCCTCCATGGGGGAAACGGGGCAGGGGCTGGAGCCGGCGCGGGTCGCCGAGGTGCTGGTGTGGCGGCCGGGCGGACGGCCGGGCCGACGCGGTTCCGGCTACCGGGTGGGCGAGACCTGCGTACTGACGGCAGCTCATGTCGTGGCCGACCCGGTGGAGTCGATCCGGGTCCGCTTCGACGCCGACCTGCCGGAGGAGTGGAGCGCCGACGCGCGTGTGGTCCTGCTGTCCGAGGCCGCCGACATCGCCCTGCTGGAGCTGGGGTACGTACCCGCCGCACGGCTTGGCGCCGTCTCGTCGCCCCGCTATGCCGCGGTCCCCGACGCCGACGTGGTGCTGCCGTTCACGGCGGTCGGCTTCCCCCGCTTCAAGCTGCGCCAGGACATCCCGAGGCCGCCCCTCGACGACGCCTCCTCGGTCCAGTACCGCGACTCCTGCCACCTCTCGGGAACCGTCTCCGTGCTGTCCAACCGCCGGGAGGGCACACTCGAACTGGCCGTCGTCGCCCCGCCCGCCGACGTCGAACCGGAACGCTCCCCCTGGGAGGGGATGTCGGGGGCCGTGGTGTGGAGCGAGGGTGCCGTGATCGGTGTGGTGAGCGCCCACCACCGCGCCGACGGCCTGGGGCGGCTCGCGGCCCGCCGCGTGGAACGCTGGTACGACACCCTGTCGCCCGTCGAGCTCGACCTGATGGCCCGTCACGCCGGCCTGCCCCCGCGCGAGTCACTCGGGGCCCCCGGTGCGACACACCAGGTCACCTCCCTCGCGGGTCTTCCCGACAACCTGCCGCTGCGCGACCTGATGCTCCTTGTGGACGTCCTGATGACCCTGCCGACCCTGCGCGCCCCCGGTGGCATGTCCTTCGTCCTGGACAGCATCAGCTCCGTGATCGCCGCCAACAGCCCTCGCGACTCCCGGCTCCGCTTCGACCTCATCGGGGTCGTACGCACCTGCCTGCGCTACCCGGGGACGCTGGACCAGTTCCTGGAAGCCGTACGACTCCTGGAGGGTCCGTCGACGGAAGTGGAACGAGTGAACACCGTTACGGACCAACTTGCCCGGCAGCACGGCTGACTTGATCTCGCGGGCGCGGCGTGGATATGGGGTTTCGCGGGGTGGCCCGCTGGGTCATGATGGTTGAGGCACCGGCAGCGCCGACACATCGCACATCGTTAACGGGAGGGGACTTGGCAGCCGTGGAGGAAACGATGTCTGCCGTCGAGTCCGCTGTCGTGGATCTCTCGGGGGTCTCTCTTGCAGCGCTGCGCTCCATGGACGACACGGCCGTCGCCGAGTCCGTGGAGCAGTTGCTGCGCCACATCGACGGCCCGCAGGCCATCACGGTGTCGTTCAACCCGAACCGCTTCGACTGACTCGACCGAGGGGACCGGCAGGGTGCTGTGGAGGACTCGTGGCCGGTGACGCCACGACAGCGGCGGACCACCTGACGTTCCACCGGCTCTCGGCGTCCGCCGCCCTGGCCCTCGCGCGCGGGGAGGGCGACGAAGCGGTGCTCGACGAGGTGCTGAACGCGGAACGCAGCCGTCGGCTGTTGCTGCTACGCGCGTTGGACAGGGAACTTGCCTCACCGGCCCAGGCCGACGGGGCCCAGAACGACGGCACCGAGGACGACGGCACCGAGGACGACGCCGCCCAGGGCCACGACCCCGAACTGCCGTACGCCGAAGCCTGGGCGCTGCTGGAACGCGTGCAGCGGCAGGCGCCCGAGGTGTTCGAGGACGTGCTGATGTCCCCGGGCACCGGCATGTGGGTGTCGCTGGCGCTGCGCCGGCTGCGGGGCCGCTCCTACGAGGACGCGCCGACCTGGGTGGTCCTGGGCCATCTCACGGCACTGGCCGCGGCCGCCGGAGCGCGGGCCGGGCTGGACTTCGAGATCACCGTGCCCGTGCGCCGCAGCGTCGTCCCGCTGCCGACGCTGGGCTGCGCCCGGCTCCCCGCCCAGGAAGCCTGGGGCACGGCGCGGGTCGTGGCGCGCGAGGGGCGGCTGCGGATCAGCGGGGCGGGCGGGGAGGTCGAGGTTCCTCCAGGTCAGGCCGGTCGTGGCCCGGGGTGGCTTCCCGTACGCCGGTTGACGCTGGGGTCCGGGGAGCGGGCGAAGACGATGGTGCTGGAGGAGCTGGACCCGTACCGCACGTTCCCCCGGCCGAGCGAGCCACGGCTGCTGTCCGAGGACGAAGCGGAATCCTGGGAGACGCTGCTGGCGGGCGCCTGGGAGGTGCTGCTGCGCGACGAACCGGAGAGCGCCCAGGCGATGCGCCGTGGGCTGATGTCGGTGGCACCGACCCCGACGAGAGAAAGGTTTCGGCCGTACAGCGGCACGGCCGGGGACGCCTTCGGCGGGATCACTGCCTCCCGCCCGGACGACGCGCCCCAGCTGGCCGCGACCCTCGTCCACGAGTTCCAGCACACCAAGCTCGGCGGCCTGATGCACCTGGGCCGGCTGAGCCTGCCCGCCGACCGGCAGGCGCCCGAGCAGCTCTTCTACGCCCCCTGGCGCGACGACCCCCGCCCCCTCGGCGGCCTCCTCCAGGGCATCTACGCCTTCCACGGCGTGACCCGCTTCTGGCGCACCCACCGACACGCCGCCGACCCGGCCTACGCGCCCCTGGCCCACTTCGAGTTCGCGCTGTGGCGCGCCCAGGTGTGGCCGACGCTGAACGAGGTGCGCGGGCACGCACAGCTGACACCGCTGGGCCGCGGCGTTCTGGACCGCCTGGGCGAGCGGCTCGAGGAGTGGATGGCCGAGGAGGTGCCGGAGAGGGAGCTGCGCCTGGCCCTGGAGGCCGCCGCCGACCATCGGGCCCGCTGGCGCGCCCATCACCTGCGGCCGCCCGCCGAGGCCGTCGAGGAGGCGGTACGGGCCTGGCGGCGCGGTGACACCCGGCCCCCGGCCGCCCTGGCCGCCGCGCCGGCGGTCGTCCCCGACATCGAGGTGCGGTTCCTGGACGGTGCGGCCGTCCTCGCCCGGCACGGGCTCGACGATCCCGACGGTGACTGGCGGCACCACGCCGCTTCGCGTGACGGCGACGCCGGGGGAGTCGACGGCGCCGACGCGGCCGACGTGCTGCTGGCCTGCGGCGACCACACCGCCGCCCACGCCGCCTTCACCGACCGCCTCGCCACCAAGGGCACCCCGGCGGCCGCATGGGTGGGCTTGGGGCGCACCCTCCCCGCCGACACCCCCGCCGCCCGCCTCCTCATGGACTTCCCGGAGCGGGCCCGCGCCGTCCAGGACGCCCTCCGGGCGACGACGGACAGCGGCGCGGATCCCGACCCGGTGGCGCTGGCGGCCTGGCTGGCGGGCGGGGAGCCGACGGCGAGTTAGACAAGACGTGGGCCAGAGGGGACACAGGGGGCTGCTCGCAGCAGCCCCCTTCGCCTCACCTCACAGCGGCAGCGGATCGATGTCGCAGTTGGCGCGTTCACCCGCCCGGAACTGCACGGTGGCAGGGTGCGGGGTGCCCGACTCGACCTGGAGGCGGGGGGCGTCGAGCACACGCTCCATGCGCTCCAGGGTGTCCTCGCGCAGGGTGCGCGCCTGGGCCTCGGCGCCGGTGGCGGCGAGGTCCAACGCCAGGTTCCCGGCACACGCCAGCGTCGTCGGGTGGTCCTCCCCGAACGTGATCCGGCACAGGGCCAGCGTGTCCTCGCCCCGGCGCCGCGCCTCCTCGTACTGTCCGAGCGCGGCCAGGTCGCTGGCCAGGTTGATGGCGCAGACGAGGGCGAGGGGGTGCCCCGCGCCGAGCCGGTCGGTGAGCGAGCCGAGCGCCGTCTCGTCGAGTCGCCGCGCCTCCTCCGCCTTGCCGAGCAGCCGCAGCGTCACGGCGAGGTCGATGTCGGCGGACAGCACGTGCGGGTGGTGCGGGTCGTAGATCTGCCGGTATCCCTCGGCGGCCTTCACGCCCCGCGTGCGGGCCGCCTGGAGGTCGCCGTTCTGACGCAGCGCCACCGAGAGGGTCAGCGCCGCGGACAGGGAGCGGGGGTGGGTCTCGCCGTAGCGCCGGATGAACTGGGCGTGTGCCTCGGTGGCCAGCTCCAGTGAGCGGGCGTGGTCGCCCTCCTTGCGGCAGGACTCGCTCAGCTGGCGCATGGCGTCGACCGCGGCGGGGTTGCCGACCCCGAACACGTCCCGGTACGCCCCCTGCACGGCCTCGTGCAGGGACCGCGCACCCACGTAGTCACCGGTCTCCCGCACATCGATGGCCATGGCGTACTCGGTGATCAGCGTCCGCCGGTCGTCCCGTCCGAACAGCCTCAGCTTCAGGCCCAGCGTGCGCCGGTCCAGCTCCAGGGCCTGCTGGAAGTCACCGGCGAGGCGCAGGCTCACCCCGAGGTTGTGGGTGATGTTGAGCGTGGTCGGGTCGTCCTCGCCGAACGCCCTGCGTGCCCGCTCGTAGGCGACTCTGTCCAGCTCGGCGCCGGTGGCGAACCTGCCCTCGACCCGTCGTACGGCGGCTTCCAGCTGGATCGCGTCGAGCGCGTCCTCCCGGATGTCCTCGCTGTCGGGCGGGGCGGTGCGCTCGTAGACCTCGCGGAGGTGGGAGACCAGCCGGGCGGCGTCGTCGAAGCGGCCCACCACCCAGTACATGAAGCAGAGCCACTGCCCCATCAGCAGTGTCTGCTGGTCCTCCTCGCCGAAGATGGTGAGCCAGGACTCCCAGGCCTGCTCGGAGAAGTCGAGCGACACGTCGTGGTCGCCCCAGAAGTACAGGTACTCGGCGACGTTGCGCACCAGCTGGCGCACCCACGGCTGGTCGGACTTGATCGCGTCGGAGGCGATGACGTGGCTGTACAGCTCCGCGTACCGAGGCCAGCTCCCGGGATTCGAGGGAGTCTTCGGGTCGGCGGCGGCCAACAGGGTGTGAGCGCCATGACGCATACGGGACTGCTCCTGGGGAGACATGCGGTTGTTCAACACGAGCTGCACCAATCGATGCATCTCGATCGAATTCGTACGATGATCGATACGCGCCAGCGAATACCGGTTCACCTCCCTTATCGCACGCGCCAGCCGGATCGGGTCGTTCAGCGCCGCATCCAGCTCGGGGAAGATGCTGCTGTTCCCCAGCCCCGAGAAGATGGACCGCGAGATCGGGTCGGGAGCGAAGTAGGAGCACAGCTGGAGCAGACGCAGCGCTGCGGGGCTGCGGGTCTCCAGGTGGTCGAGGGAGACGTTCCAGGCGGCGGCGACCGGGAGTTGGTAGTCCGGCGGAGGGGCGACCTCGAGGAGCTCCATGCGCTTGGACTCGAAGAGGCGGAGGTACTCCGACGCCGGCATCCCGGTCTCCGCGCGCCACGCGGCGGCCTGTTCCAGCGCCAGCGGCAGATCGCCGAGTGCCTCGGCCAGCGCTTCGGCCTCCTCCTCCTGCAGCGGCAGGCCGGAGCGGCGCAGCAGCTCCTTGCTCTCCTCGCGGGTGAACACGTCCACCTCGAGGGAGCCGCCGACCTGGCCCCAGCGCCGGTTGCGGGAGGTGACGAGGATCGTGCCGTTGCCGCCCTGCGGGAAGTAGTGGCGGACCTGCTCGGGGTTGTCCGCGTTGTCGAAGATCAGCAGCCAGCGCGAGTACGGCCGTCCCTCGCGCAGCGCCTCCCGGACCGCGGGACCCGCGATGTTGGCCTCGGGGGAGGTCTCCAGGCCCAGCCGCTGGGCCAACTCCACCAGGGCCTGTCCGATCTGGCCCGGCCGCTCGGACGGGATCCACCACACGACGTCGAACTCACTCTGGTGGCGGTAGGCGTACTCGATGGCGAGCTGTGTCTTGCCGACGCCGCCCATGCCGTGGATCGCCTCCGGCAGCACCGTCGTCGTGCCCTCCCGCAGCCGCTGGTCGAGCAGCTCCAGCAGGGCGGAGCGCCCGGTGAAGTTCGGATTGCGGGGCGGCAGATTCCCCCAGACACGCGGCTGTGCCGTGCGGTCCCCCTCCGCGGTCCGCTGGGGTGTTGTCGACATCTGCGAGGCTCCTTCGGAAGCGGTTCGGGACGCGTGCGCCGCTTCGGGGCCGACCGCCGCCGAGGTCGGACCGGACGGCACGGTTCCCGTCAAAGTACGTAGTGGTTTCTCCAGGCTGACTGCGTATCGCCGATCGTGCCAGCTCAACACCTTCGCCAACATGGCGGCACGCTGGGCGTACCTGCCCGACAGGGCTCGTAGAGCGGTCAGCTCCACGCGGAAGAAGGCGATGTTGCGCCTGTTGACGCTCGGCATCGCCAGGGTGTCCAGCGGTTCTTGTGGAGAGGGCAACAACGCGTCGGCCGCCCGGTCTTCGGCGAATAACGCGCGTACGTCGTGCAGCACCCGCGCGGTGGCGCTGCGGCGGCCCAGCGCCAGCAGCTCCTCCCGGGTGTTCGGGGCGAACGTGAAGGTCACGTCGGCCGGTCCCTCACCCTCCGTACGGGTGGGCCGGACCAGTCCGCTCATCAGCAGTTCGGAGACATGGACGGGGCCGGCGTCCGGGGTGGTGCCGACGACCCTGCGGATGACGGGCAGGCTCAGCGGCGCGGCGGCCAGCCGGGTCGCGAGCGCGAACGCCGTCGGACTGGCCGCGGCCCTGAAGTCGGACACCCGTTCGGCGGCCGGGACGGGGCTGTGCGGGTCGGGCATGTCCTCGGCCCAGGGCAGGGCGCGGGCCGCGTCGGGCCTGCTCTTCCACTCCCTGGCCTGGATGGCGGACAGGTCCAGCCACTCGGGCTCCCGCCCGGACACCAGTCGGGTGAGGGCCTCGGCCCACCGGTTGGTGAGGGCGAGGACGGGGACGACGACCGGGTCGGACTCGGCCTCGGCCTCGGTTGTCTCCCCCTCGCTGCTCCCGGCTTCGGCGCCGGGCACCCCGGGTGCGTCCTCCAGCCCGGCCGGAACCTCGCGCTCGGCCCAGTCCCAGGCGCTGTTGGCCGTCCAGGGGCGGGATGCGCGGATGCGGACGCGGTACACGTCCAGGCCGGTGCGGAACCACAGGTGCTGAGGCAGCAGATGGACCACGGCGACGGGGCACGTACGGCCCCACTCGCGCAGCAGCGGCTGCACGGCGCCGAGCCGCCACCCGAGCGCCAGCGCGTCGGTCAGCACCAGCACGACCCGGCGCACATCCGCCGGCCTGGCACCGAGGGGTGCCTCCGGGGCCACCCGGGCCGGGTCGGTCTCGTCGGTGCCCAGCAGCCGTACCACCCGCACCCGGGTGAAGTCGCCCGCCTGCCGCAGCTCCTCGACGAGGTCGTCGACGGCCCGGTCCCACACCCTCATCGTGGGATGGGCGTCGATGACGAGGATCGCCTCGGCGGGCTCGGGCCCGTCCGGCTGTGCGAGCCTGCTCAGGGCGTGGGCGGCCTCCCGTCGCGCCCGCGCGGCCTGTGCCGGTCGCCGGCCGTCGTCATCGTGCATGGGAGCTCTCAAGGCGTCGCGGTGACGGCGAGAGTGACGCGGAGTCGCGCAGACCCCGGGCATGCGTGACATCCACGGGGAAAGCCTTGCAGTGCGTCCACCCCCGAGGCAAGTGCGTACGGGGGCTCATGCGGAGGGTGCGCAAAAGCATGCTAGGGGCAGGCAACCCGGCTCGGGACCGGCACCGGCCGATGGATGCACGTGGGTTCATTGCGTGGCACGTCCTCTCGCCGTCGAACCACGGTCCGCGACCCCGTGACCCGGCCGACCGGTTCACCGCTGCCCCGGCGCGTGGTCGGGGCCCGGCGGTCCGGGTCTGCGCTCCGGGTCGTCGAGCAGGATCGCGAGGTGGCGTCCCACGTGGTTGTCCCATCCCTCGGGGCCGGCCGCCAGCGCCTCTCTGCGCCATCTTCCGGTCCGCTCCAGAAGGCTGCCCAGTCCACGGTCCTGCACGATGTCCGCGACGGCCTCCTTGAAGGCCGGATCCGAGCAGTCGCCGCGGTGCCAGATCATGGCCGGGATCCCGGCCCGCAGACCCGCTCTGAACTCGCGGCGGCTGGTGGGGGAGTCACCGCCCGGCGGCTCGCTGAGCACCAGGCAGACGGCCTGCTCGTCCTCCTTCAGCTCCCGCTCCAGATGGAAGTGCGAGTGGCCGGGACGGTTCCAGTAGGGGTGGCTGTTCGCGGGCTGTTCCTTCAGCTGGCGCCACTTGTTGTGCCAGGGCCGGTGCCAGGAAGCCTTGCGCAGGCGTTCGAAGCTGCGGAGCAGGACGGGGTAGTCCAGCACCAGGGGCGTCGGGGAGGAGGAGGAGCCCGACTCCTTGTTCCACCACTCGACCGGCTCACCGAGGAGTTCCCACGGCAGGATGAATTCGATGACGACCGGTTGGCGCAGGTCCGACCAGCGCTCCTCGGTCTGCTCGATGAGCTGCTCGACCTCGGAGGGCAGCTCGTCGCGGTGCAGGTGCAGCGTCTCGCCGGGGACGGGGTGCCAGCCCTCCGCGTCCGACTGCCGCCAGTGGGAGAGGTAGTAGTGGTCGGGGTCCACGCCGTCGGGCTCGAACTGGATCATCAGATACGCCGGTACCAGCGACGGCGGCGGCTGGGCGACACCGGTGCGCTGCCAGTCGGCCATCCGGTCCTCCAGGCCCCAGTCGCGGGCCTGCTGCCGGTTCCAGCGCCGCAGCTGCTGCGCGGGCTCGGCCTTGCCGTCCTCCATGAGCTGGTCGGCGGCCAGGGACAGGAACGCCATGCTCACCGGCAGTTCCTTCGCCGCCGCGTTGTCACCGGCCAGCCTTAAGAACACCGCCCAGCCCGTGTCGCACCACGCCGGCAGTTCCTGGGTGCGCGAACGGCTCGCCCGGCGCGCCATCGCCGTCAGGGCGGCCGTCGACCGCATCTCCAGCAGGACGGACCGCAGCGGGTGCAGGTCGGCGCCTTCGAAGAAGTCCACGGCCTCCCACTCGTCCACCAGGCGCCGCAGCGCGCCGACGGCCGCCGACTGCTGCTCCACGTATTCCAGGCACCGCCAGGGACGGCATCCCCTCCGGGAGCCGGGCGCACTGCTCGACGAGCTGGAACATCTGCGGCCGCAGCTTCTCGTTGCGTGCGAGCTCCACCGGGGAGCCCAGTTCCTGGCCGAGCATGCTCACCACCAGGTCGGCGCTGTGCGTGTGCCGCATCGCGTCCGACTCCTGGAGCACGTTGACGACCTCGGCCACCAGCTCGTTGCGAACCCGCGCAGGGCTGCGCCCTTCCACCCCCGTGACCTCCCGATCGCCCGCCACCGTCATCGAGTTCGTCCTGATCGTGCCGACCAGCGTACGGCCCGGGCGGCGTGTCGGTCAGCGCTCATCGTCGACCTCGTTCCCGGAGATCAGCACCGTGTGGCGGGTGCCGTCGGGGGCGACCAGCTTCGGTTGCAGGGTGAGGCTGATCCGATGCGTGCGCTGGGTCCCCGTGGAACCGTCGGCGCCCGCCTCGACGACCCAGAACCGCACCTTGCCGGCCGCCCCGCCCTTCCGGTCGACCGCGACGGTCGCCTCGACCTCGACGGGCCCGAGCTCGAACCGCACCGGCCCGCCCGCCCCGTCCGTCATCGCGGCGTTCAACTCGTGCCTCAACTGCCGGATCATCTCCGCGAGTTCGATCACACTGCCCTCCCCAGAGCGCGCTCCTCCCTCAGTTCTACAGGTGTCGGCTGAGGCACGCCCGGGCTTGGGTGGAACGAGGGTCGTCGTGGGTCGTCCGAAAGGCCGACCGTCCCGCTTTCGGGTGGCGAAGGGTGGCCGAACGGCCGAGGCGGACGAGCCGGGTGGGACGCGAGATTAAAGCTCCCCTCGCCCAGGAGCGCGTTGATGTCGGTCCAGTCGATTCCTCCCCTCGCCGCACCACCGGTCGTCGAAACACCCGTCGCTGCCCCTTTGACGGTGCCCGTACGGGCCCTGCGCCGGGACGCCCTGTACTGGCTGGGCTGCGCGATGTTCGCGATGCTGCTGGCCCTGTTCACGACCCTCACCCCGCACCGCGTCTGGGGCGCCTGCGCGTCGGTCGGTTACGCCACGGCGGCCGTGCTCGCCCGCCGGTCACCGCGCGACTGGGGCAGCCGTACCGCTCCGGTCGCCGCCCTCGTGGGAGCGGTCGCCCTGCCGCTGCTGATCCTGATCGGAGTGGGCGCCGCGCAGTCGGAGGTCCACGTGGTCGAGCACGCGGGCAGCCTGCTCCTGAACTCGGGCAGCCCCTACGTCCCGCATCCGACCGACGTCGACGACTACAACCCGTACCTGCCCGGCATGGCACTCTTCGGCGTCCCCCACGCACTCCTGGGCGACACGGCGTTGGCGGACGCCCGCGTGTGGTTCGGCGCGGCGTTTTTGGCGTCGATGCGGGGGGCGTCGAGGGGCTTGGCGGCGAGGGGCCTGGGGTCGAGGGGCTTGGCGGCGAGGGGCTTGGCGTCGAGGGGCCTGGGGTCGATGGGCCTGGCGTCGAGGGGCTTGGCGTCGAGGGGCTTGGCGTCGACGAGCCTGGCGTCGAAGGGCCCGGCATTGATGGGCCTGGCGGAATGCGGACGCGGGGCGGGAGGAGCGAGTCGTACGTTCGCCTCCGTCCCCCTCCTCGCGGCCTTCCCCGCGGTCGCGCTGCCCTTGGCCGTCGGCGGGGTCGACCTGCCGGTGATCGGTCTGATGTGCCTGAGCCTTGCGCTGGCGGGCCGGGGCGGCAAGGGGATGGCGGCCGGGCTGGCGATGGGCGCGGCGGCCGCTCTGAAGTGGACAGCGTGGCCGCTGCTGCCGGTGGGCCTGGTCCTGCTGGCTCTCACCTCAGGGCGCAGGGCGGCCGTACGCGCCGCAGTGACGGCCCTCCTGCTGGCCTCCGCGGCCGTGGTCCCGGCCGCCCTGGCCGACCCGCACGCCTTCCTGGAACACGTGGTGCTGTTCCCCCTGGGCGAGGGCGGCACCCAGTCGCCCGCGACGAGCACTCTCCCGGGGTACCTGCTCGCCACATACGTCCCCGGCGGTTCCTTCCTCGCACTGGCCGCCCTGGCGGCAGCCGCCGTGGCCGTGGCGGTGTCGTTGCGGGTACGCCCGCCCCGAACCGTCGTGGCGGCGGCCGACCGCCTGGCCCTCGGCCTGGGCCTGGCCATGTGCCTGATCCCGGCCACACGCTTCGGCTACCTCGTCTACCCGCTAATCCTCGCGACCTGGTTCCGCCGCCCGGCGGCGCAGGGAGCGCAGGGAGCGCCGGGGGCGCAGGGGGGTGCTCGCCCGTGACTGAACACGACAGGCAGCACCTGATCCGGGTCACGGTCCTGGCGGTCGTCGCCCTGCTCGCGGCGCTGTGCCTGCCGCTGAGATGACCGGGCGGGGTGCCCGGTAGCCGCCGCTATGACGGCAGTCATAGAGTGAGCCCCGGATGGTTCGAGCATGCGGAGGTCGAGGATGGCGGCGCCCGAACGAGGCCCGCGCGAGCGGATGGTCTTCAGCGCGGCCCAGCTCATACGGCGCGACGGTGTCGCCTCCACCGGTATGCGCGAGGTCGCCGCCCACGCCGACGCGCCGCGCGGTTCGCTCCAGCACTACTTCCCCGGCGGCAAGGAACAGCTGGTCAACGAGGCGGTGGGCTGGGCCGGCCGCTACGCGGGCAACCGCGTCGCCCGCTTCCTCGCGGCGCTGCCCGAACCGACCCCCAGCGGGCTGTTCGCCGAGATGGTCCGCCAGTGGACCGACGAGTACGAGACCACAGGCTTCGCGGGCGGCTGCCCCGTGGCCGCCGCCACGGTGGACTGCGCGGAATCCACCGAGTCCACCCGTGAGGCGGCGTCCGCCGCGTTCGCCACCTGGACCGGCCCGGTCTCCCGCGCCCTGGCCGAGATGGGCGTCCCCCAGACCCGCACCGAGCCCCTCGCCACGCTCATGATCAGCTCCATCGAGGGCGCGATCCTCATCGCCCGCGCCGAACAGGACACCCGCGCCCTAACTACGGTGTCCCGCGAACTGGGTGCCCTCCTCGACGCGGCACTGCCCAGCACCGACTGACTCGGCTACGGGACGTCAGGGGCGCACAGCGCGTCGCCCCCTTGCGAACGACTGCGTACGACTGCGTACGACCCGGACAACTGGCAGATCCGTGCCACCGCCAGCGGCAAATCCCCTGGTAAACGGCGCCCACGTCTGGCACACATCCGCCAACCTCGGTGCTGCGGAGCTGCCGGTCGCCTCAGCCGGCCGCACGGAGACGGCCCCCGTCTCGGCAGTCCCTGCAGCGTCCGGGGTGGGGTGCGCGGAAGGCGCGGTCGCAGCCGTCGCAGGTTTGGAAGGGCTGTACGGACGGGCGGTCCGTGATCTGGGGGAGGGGGAGCGGTGGCGGTGCGGGCAGGGGGGTTTCCCGGAGGCGGAAGGCGAGGATGCCTGCCGGGCGGACCAGCAGGCGGTCGGGGAGCCCTGTGGTGAGCAGCTCGGTGATCTCGGGCGCTCCGACACCGGCTGCCAGCCACTGGGAGACGGCCGGGGCCAGGCGAGCGGCCTCCCGCACGGACAGGACGAGGCGGGGGTCGACCCGGCGCAGCCTGGACAGTACGGCGATCGCCTGGGGGTCGGCGTCGGTGAGCGACACCGGGTCTTCCCCTACGGTCACGGAAGTTGCGGTGACTTCAGCAGGGGCGGGCGCGGCGGGCTGCTTGCGGGGCCGAGGCGGCTTCGGTGGCTCGGGAGGCCCGTCCGGGCCCGGATCGCCGCCGGGGACGTCGTAGAAGTACGTCCGGGTACGGATCTGCCCGGTGGCCAGTCGTTCGCGGCGGCGTTCCAGGTATCCGGCCGCTTCGAGCTCCCTGAGGGCCCGCGAGATCAGGATCTCGCCCTCGGTGAAGTGCTCGCACAGGGCCGCGATGCTCACGGGGGAGCCGTCCGGCAGGGAGAGGATGTAGGCCGCGACGCCGATGGTGACCGCGCTGCCGCGTCGCTGCGCGAGGGCGTTGGAGATCACGGTGAAGTCGGCCGTGAGGCGGGTGCGTACGTGGATCACGCCGGAGGTCGGTGCTCCGGCGTCGGCGCGCAGGCGCGCGTTAGACTGCGGGTCAGCCATTGGGAAGGCGGTACTTCCTGATTGGTCAGGCCCTCGTTCGGGATGCCAGTCCCGGCCGGGGGCCGTATCTGTTTGCGGTTGTCGCGGCGAACGTAACCGCCCGTATCCCGCGCCTGCAAGCCGGTCACTCGGACGGGTGATGCGAACCGGGAGGGTGGGTGGGCGGGTAGTTCTTTCCCCGGTTCTTTGAGGAGGTCAGTGGCCCACCGGCCCCTCGCGTACGAGGAACCGGGGACCCCGGAACGCGGGCGGTGACCGGAACCTGGTCGCCTCAGACGCGGTAATGCGAGGCCTTCAACTCCCCTATGAAAGCCGCCCAGGAGGCGCTTTCGAAGGACAGGGCGGGACCGCTCGGGGCCTTGCTGTCACGGACGGGCACGACGTCCGTGAATCCGTCCGACACCTCCACGCAGTCGCCGCCCTCCTGATTGCTGTAGCTGCTCTTGCGCCAGACGACGCCGTTCAGATCGGGACGGGACATTCGCTTCACGGTGGTTGTCCTCCATCACGGATCGGATCATGTCGAGCGACATGAGTGGGGGCAGGGCTGCCGCCCGTAGCCGATCGTAGGTGACCGCGAACTTCCTGACCTCGGCTGGTTCCTCGATGAGTTGGCCGAAGTGCGCGCCTTCCGTGTAGGCGATCTCCGATCCGTCCGGCATCGTCAACACGGTCAGGGAACCGCCCATGACGTCGTGCTCGCCCTGGTCGAACGGCAGTACCTGCACGGTGACATGAGAGCTTGCCGCCGACTCCAGTAGTCGCTCCAACTGGTCCCGCATCACAGTCCTGCCGCCAATCGGGCGTCTCAGTACGGCCTCGTCGAGGACCGCCCACAGTTCAGGTCGGCCAGGCGATCCGAGCCGGTTCTGCCGTCCCATACGAGCGGTGAGCCGCTCCTCCAACTGCTCCTCGCTGCTCAGCGTCGTACCCACGCTCAGAACGGTCCGCGCGTATTCCTCGGTCTGCAACAGGCCAGGGACCAAGTGGGCTGCGTACTGCCTGATGGCCACCGCCCGCTCCGAGTACGCCATGAACGCCCGCGACCAGTCCGGAAACGCCTCCCGGTACACATACGGCCACAGCTCGACGAGCAAGTTGTCCGCCCCGAGGGCCGCGTCCAGCGCCCGTGCCAGCTCCAGCGTGGGTTTCGCCCCGGAGGCCCGCTCGATCTGGGTGATCCGGGTGCTCACCACGTGTGTCTTCTGGCCGAGGTCGGCCTGGGTCATTCCGGCCGCGGTGCGGAGCCTGCGTACCCGCGCTCCGAACAGCGCCGCCATCGACGTACTGGGATCAATTCCGTTGGCCAAAGCGTCACTTCCGTTCCTTACGGGCTGAAAAGTAAGGCTGCGTCACCTTTCGAGCGTAGGGCGGGCCGACGAGTCTTGAGCACGGAACGTGACGACTCACGCACAACGTGGGACGTCCCCGGGCTCGATGGACAAGGACGGACAGGCCGTGCTGACAGGAACGCTCATCCAGGGAGACGAACCGCGAAGCGGTGTGTGCACAGCGCGGTTCGCCTCTTCACCGCGAGGCGCACGGCTCGCTCGGCGCCTCGCCGTGCGGCGCATGGAGGAGTGGGGGCACCCGCCGGCGTCGGACGCGTCGGGCGTGGTCGCGCTCGTCGTCGGAGAGCTCGCCGCGAACGCCGTACGGCATGGCCGCGTCGCGGGACGGGACTTCGGTCTCCGGCTCACCCTCGACCCGGCGGCGGGTCTGGTCCGTATCGAGGTGGCGGACGCGGCCGCCGAGAAGCGAGTGCCCGCCGTCCCTCCCTCGGCCTGTCCCGACGGCGAGTCGGGCCGCGGTCTGCTCCTGGTGGACGTTCTGGCGGTGCGTTGGGGGTCGACCCCTCGTCACCCGGTGGGCAAGACGGTGTGGGCGGAGGTGTCCGTTGCCGCTCCGCTGTGATTGGTGCTTGGCGGCGAATCCTATTTGCCGCTCAAGAATATTTGAGAAGACAACTCACTCGAATCATCACGCGGATGACACTAATGAAAAAAGGTTCTGATCAACGTTTCCGTCTGCGCCAGGGTCACTCATTTGCCGCGCATCTGGAGGAGAGGGAGCGGAGTTAGCGGGATATGACGAAACCAAGGTTCCACGGCTTGCCCCGCCGAGGCGCGGGGAAAGATGGTATGTCTGCCATCCGTGATGTGGCAGTCGGGAAATACGCTTACGGGCCTGAAGCGGCCTACTTGGCGCTTGACGGCCGTGGAACCCTGCACGGGGGCGGTGCACGGGCCGAACCCCAGGTCACTGAGCCGCTGCTCCGTGAGTTCCTCACGCTTCTGGAAGCGGCCCAGGAGGAACTCAATCGGCGGTGGAACGGCCAGGGAAACCCCGGCTGCCACGCCGACCGCGTGTGACGGGGGAGGATTTTCATGAATCACGACTATGCGGACCCCTCCTTCGCGAGGCGTGAATGGTATTCCGACGCATACCCCTTCGGGACAGGCACCGGTGGGCACGGTAGTCCCAGCGAAACCCTGTACTCGGGGGTCCCCTTGGTGCCCCCCGACTCGGGCTGGGACCCGGGAGAGGAACTTGCCTACCTCCTGCAGGAGGCTGTGCCGGCGGAGCAGGCGGCCACCGTGCCGCCACCTCGCAGCGAGCCGTCGCCCGGCGTCGACTTCACCGACCCGATGGAGAACCTGGCGCAGATCACCGCCCAGTTGCCTCCTCTCCGACGTTCCGCTGCCGGACATCGGAAGATGCGAGTCCGGAAACTGCGTCTCAAGTGGTTGCAGACCGGCAGCTTCGTGATCGTCGCATTCGTTGCCGTCATCGTGGCGATGGTCAGTGTCTTCGGCGGCATGGTGGCCTACGGGCCTTTGCTGAACATCACGGCCGGTACGAAGAGCGGGGTGATTCCCTGGTGGCCTCTTCTCGTGTATGGCCCCTGGATGGTGGCCTCTCTCTCCATCCTGCGAACTGCCCTGCATCGGCGCCGAGCTCTGCACTCGTGGTTCATCGTTCTGCTGTTCTCGTCGGTGGCGATGATGCTGTGCGTGGCTCAGGCCGAAAGGACCTTCACCGGTATCGCCGGAGCCGCCCTGCCATCCCTCGCGTCCCTGGCGTGCTTCCAACAACTTGTCCGACAGATCACACTGACTCTGCCGCCGCAACAGGGTCCGCCCCGCCACCGGCAGTAGCACGGTGAGCGGTGCAGGACGTCCACTCCTGCGCCGCGGATCCGGCCCCGCCGCAAGGTGTCCGGTGAGGTGCCGCGCGCAGGACGTGTGTCACGGAGCGGCTGCCGCCGAGGGCTTCGCGGAGCGTCCGGTGAGGTTCTCGGGGCGCAGGATCGTCTCCAGTTGGGCGGCGGTGAGCAGGCCGGTTTCGGCGGCGAGGTCCTTGACGGTGCGGCCCGTGGCCAGCGCCTGGCGGGCGAGGGTGGTGCCGGCGGCGTAGCCGATGTAAGGGGCGAGCGCGGTCACCAGGCCGATGGAGTGGTGGACCGTGTCGTGGAGGTGTTCGCGGTTGGCGGTGATGCCGGGGACACAGCGGGTGGCCAGAGTGTCGCAGGCCGCGCGCAGGTGGGTCAGGGAGCGCAGCAGACTGTAGGCGATCACGGGTTCGAAGGCGTTGAGCTGGAGCTGTCCGGCTTCGGCGGCCATGGTGACGGTCAGGTCGTTGCCGATGACTTCGAAGGCGACCTGGTTGACGACTTCGGGGATCACCGGGTTGACCTTGCCGGGCATGATCGACGAACCCGCCTGCACCGGTGGCAGGTTGATCTCCCCGAGCCCGGCCGTGGGGCCGGACGAGGTCAGGCGCAGGTCGTTGCAGGTCTTGGAGAGTTTCACGGCGACGCGCTTGAGGACGCCGGAGAGCTGGACGAAGGCGCCGCAGTCCTGGGTCGCCTCGATGAAGTCGCCCGCGGGCCGGACGGGTTCGCCGCTGAGCTCCGCGAGGTACGTGCGGGCGAGCTCGGCGTAGCGCGGGTGGCCGTTGATGCAGGTGCCGATCGCCGTACCGCCGAGGTGGGACTCCAGCAGCAGGGCGGCGGCCTCGGTGAGACGCCGGCGGTCCTCCTCGATCATGACGGCGTACGTGGTGAACTCCTGGCCGAGGGTCATGGGGACGGCGTCCTGGAGCTGGGTGCGGCCGATCTTCAGCACGTCGCCGAACTCCGCGGCCTTCGCGGTGAAGGCCGCGGCCAGCGCCCGTAGCGAGTCGCACAGCCGGCGCAGTGAGGCGACCAGGGCCAGGCGGACGGCGGTCGGATAGACGTCGTTGGTGCTCTGGCCGAGGTTGACGTGGTCGAGGGGGTGGATCACCTCGTAGCAGCCGCGGGGGTGGCCGAGGATTTCCAGGGCCCGGTTGGCGATGACCTCGTTGGCGTTCATGTTCGTGGAGGTGCCGGCCCCGCCCTGGAGGGGGTCGACGACGAACTGGTCGGCGAGCCGTCCGGCGCCGATGTCCTCGCACGCGCCGATGATCGCTTCGGCGAGGTCCGGCGGAAGCAGGCCGAGGTCGCGGTTGGCTTTCGCGGCGGCCTGCTTGACCGCGGCGAGCGCGGCGATCAGCTCGGGGAACTGGGCGATGGTCGACCCGGTGATCGCGAAGTTCTCCACGGCCCGCACGGTGTGCACGCCGTAGTAGGCGTCCGCGGGGACCTCCTTGTCTCCCACCAGGTCGTGCTCTCTGCGTGTGGACCGCGCCATCTGATGCTCCTCGTCCTGGTCCTCGTCCTGGGCGGGACCCCTTGACAGGCCACTGCCTCCGGGCTCAGTGTTACCGCCCAACACGCAGAACGCAATATATTGCATATGGCAGGAGGTCCCATGAGCACCGCCGACACCGCCGACACCGCCGACACCTCGAACCCCCCGAACACCGCGCACAAGCGACGTCTCCGGATACCGATCGGAGTCCAGTCGATCATCGCCGTAGGGCTCGGAGCCCTCATCGGAACCCTCGCCCCGTCGGCGGGCGAGCAGATGAAGATCCTGGGGGAGGTGTTCCTGAACCTGGTGCAGGTCGTCGTCCTGCCCCTGGTCTTCCCCCTCATCGTGCTGGGCATCGCCCGCATGGAGTCGGTCAAGAAGGTCGGCCGGATCGCCGGCAAGGCCATCCTCTACTTCGAGCTCGTCACCACCGTCATCCTGCTGATCGCGGTGGGCCTGGCCAAGCTCACGGACATCGGCAAGGGCGCCCCCGTCCACACCGGCAACGCCCAGGACGTGGCAGGCCTGGAGCAGGGCATCGACTTCCACGAACTGCTCCTGCACGCCGTACCGAAGAACATCTTCGCGGCGTTCAGCGAGGGCAACCTGCTCGGCGCGATCGTCTTCGCCCTGCTCGTGGGCGTCGCGATGGCCGCGATCGGGGAGAAGTCCGACCCCTTCGCCTCACTGCTGGACTCCGTCGCCGCGGTGATGTTCAAGGTCGTCGGCTACGTCATCCGCATCGCGCCGCTGGGCGTGCTCGGCTTCATCTCCTACGACGTCGCCCACTACGGCTTCGGCAACCTGCGCAGCCTGATCGGCTTCATCGCCGTGGTCTACGCGGGCCTGGCCATCGTCATCGGCGTGCTCTTCCCCCTCATCGCCGCGATCTACCGCATCCGCTACGTCGACCTGCTGAAGTCGATCGCCGGGCTGGCCGGGATCGCCTTCGTCACCCGCAGCTCCGAGTCGGTGCTGGCCCCGCTGATGGGCAAGCTCGAAGCGTTCGGCGTCAGCCGGTCGACGACCTCCTTCGTGGTCCCCCTCGGCTACTCCTTCAACACCGACGGCTCCGTCCTCTACCAGGCCGCCGCCCTGGTCTTCCTCGCCAACGCCTACGGCACGGACACCTCACTGCCCGCCCTGCTCCTCATGGTCGGCGTGCTGGTGATCCTCTCCAAGGGCATGGCCGGCGTCGCCTCCGCCTCCATCGTCGTCCTCATCGCCGCCGGCAACTCCATCGGCCTGCCCGCCGAAGGCGTCGCCCTGCTCCTCGGCGTGGACTTCATCGTCGACATGGCCCGCACCGGCGTGAACGTCATCGGCAACTCACTCGCCGCCGCCGTCGTCGACAGCTCCGAGAAGCGCCGCGAAGCCAAACGTGCCGGCCTGGACAGCCGCGAAGCCCCCTGTCCCTCGCCGCCCGCTCACGAGACCAGGGCACTGCAGAAGGACACGGCACCGTGAGAACTCCTACTGCCTCCACTGGCTCCACTGCCTCCACTGCCTCCACTGCCTCCACTGCCTCCACTGCCTCCACTGGCTCCACCGCCCCCGTGCCCCCCAGCGCCACCACCGAGATCATCGGGATCCTGGGCGGCATGGGCCCGGCAGCCACCGCCGACTTCTACGCCAAGCTGGTGGCGACGACCCCGGGCAGCAGCGACCAGGACCACCTCAGGGCGGTCATCTGGTCCGACCCCACCATTCCCGACCGCACCGAGGCCCTGCTCGGCGACGGCCCCGACCCCACCCCCTGGCTCCTCGACGGCAGCCGCGTCCTGCGTGAGGCCGGCGCCACGGTCATCGCGATCCCGTGCAACACCGCGCACGCCTTCGTCCCGCGCATCGCCCACCACGTCGGCCTGCCCATCGTCCACATGATCGGCGAAGTCGCCCGGCATCTCACCACGCTGAGCCCCCGCGTCCACACCGCCGGACTGCTCGCCACCAGCGGCACCGTCCGAGCCGGCCTGTACCAGGAGTGGCTGGACCGCGCCGGGATCCGCCTCGTACTGCCCGATGCCGAAGCTCAGGACCGCGAGGTCATGGCCGCCATCCGCGCGGTGAAAGCGGGCGCCCGCGACGACCCGACGACCGCGCTCCTGGCCCGCGCCGCACAACGCCTGACCGCACAAGGCGCGCAGGCGGTGATCGCCGGCTGCACCGAAATCCCCCTCGGCCTCCCCGCCGACGCCGTGGACGTCCCCCTGATCGACCCTGCCCTGATCCTGGCCCAGGCCCTGGTCCGCCGGGCCAGAGGAACCGAGGGTGCAGCCGACTGAGACGAGGCGACCAGGACGAGGCGACCAGGACGAGGCGATCCGGGCGAGGCGATGAAGAGGAGGCGATCAAGATGAGGCGATCAAGATGAGGCGATCAAGATGAGGAGAGAGCGATGTACTGTACGCAATATGTCACTCGACAGCCCTGTCTCCCGCCGCCTCCTCAGTGACGAGGTCTTCGACCGCCTGCGCGACTCCATCGTGCGCGGCGAACTCGTACCCGGCGAGAAGGTCAAGGACGGTGAGCTGGCCGAGCGGCTCGGGCTCAGCCGAACCCCGGTGCGTGAGGCGCTCGCCCGGCTGGCCGACATCGGCCTGGTCGAGGCCAAGCCGGGCGTCTACACCCGCATCACCACCCTCAACCGCCGCGACGTCGAAAAGACCCTCGCCGTCCTGCACTCCCTCGACCAGCTCGCCATCGAAACAGCCGTTCCGGTCATGACCGAGCAGGACCTCCAGCGCATGCGCGAGGCCAACCGTGACTTCGAACGGGCCGTCGCCGCCAACGACACCACCGCCGCGCTCGCCGCCGACGACCGCTTCCACGCCGTCCCCATCACGGCCGCGGACAACCCCGTACTCAGCCGGATCGTCGAGCAGCTCCACCCGCAGATCCACCGCATCCTCTACCGCAAGTTCTCCACCCTGCTCGGCGGCCGCAACACCATCGAACACCACGACCGACTTGTCGACGTCTGCGCCGGCGGCGATGCCCGCGCCGCCGCCGAACTCTCCGGACAGCACTGGTCCGCACTCGGCGGACACATCAACCAGCTCTTCGACACCAACCAGTTCGCCGAGTGAGCGACCAGCCGGAAGCAGGCGCAGACCAACCGGAACCCGACATCCCTCAGGCGCGCCAGCGCGACTGAGCGGCGCGCCGCGCCAACGAGTCGAAGACCACCGCGGCGAACAGCACCCCACCGGTGATCATGAACTGGACCGGGGGTTCGACCCCCAACAGCGCCATGCCCGAGGCGATCGACTGGATGATGAGCACCCCCACCAGCGCGGACCAGGTCGAGCCACGTCCACCGAACAGGCTGGTACCACCGATGATGGCGGCGGCGATGGCGCTGATCAGCAGCATGCCGGAGCCCGGCACCTGGCTCGCCGAGGTGAGCCGCGAGGCCACGAACAGCCCGCCGACCGCGGCCAGGGTCCCCGACACCATGAACACCGAGATCCGTACGCGCGCCACATCGACACCGGCCCGCCGCGCCGCCTCCTCACCGCCACCCAGGGCGAGGACCTGCCGGCCGTAGGGCGTGCGGCGCAGGCAGAGGTCCGAGACCACGACGACCCCGAGGAAGATCAGCAGCGCCAGCGGCAGGCCCTCGAACCGGCCCAGCATGTAGACGGTGGCGAACGCGACCACGGCCAGGAGGACCGTACGCGCCCAGATCTCCCCCACCGGCCGGTACGGCATCCCGGCGACGCTGCGGCGCCTGCGGTCGTGGAAGGAGACGAGGAGGTACGCGGCCGTGCCGAGCGCCGCCAGGCCGTAGGTGACGACGGCGGAGTCGAAGTAGCGGCTGGTCAGCTTGGCGACCAGCCCGTCCTCGCTGAAGTTGATCGAGCTCTCCGTGCCCAGCAGGTAGAGCATCAGGCCGTTCCAGGCCAGCAGGCCCGCGAGGGTGACGACGAACGCGGGTACGCCGATCTTGGCGAAGGAGAACCCCTGGACGGCCCCGGCGGCCGCACCGGAGAGCACCGCGATGATCACGGCGAGCCATTCCGGCATCCCGAGGTTCACGTTCAGCGCCGCGAACAGCGCGCCCGACAGGCCGGCCAGCGAGCCCACCGACAGGTCGATCTCGCCGATGAGCAGCACAAAGACGATGCCGACGGCGATCATGCCGGTCCCCACGATGTCCACGCTGAGGACGGACAGGTTGCGCGGCGAGAGGAAGTTGTCGTTCAAGCTCTGGAAGACCATCCAGGTCACACCGAGAGCGAGCAGGGCCGGGGCCGGCCCGAGCTGTCCTTCATGCAGCCTGCGGCGCACGGCGCCGGCGTACGTCCTGAGATGCCCGGCGTACGAGGTGTTCCTGAGACGTCCGTCGCGGGGTCGGTCACGGAGTCGGTGGCGGAGTCGGCCGGCGGCGGGCGCCGCACCGACAGCGTGCGCCCGGGTCCGCCTCCCTCTCACGGCCATACCTCCTCCGGGCGGGTCGGGCGGTGGCCGACGGCGTTGTCCGACGCGCCGGTGATGGAGGAGATGATCTGTTCCTGGGAGGTGGTGTTCACGTCGAAGAGGCCGTTGTTGCGCCCGAGGCGCAGGACGGCGACCTTGTCCGCGACGGCCTTGATGTCACCCATGTTGTGGCTGATGAGGAGCACCCCGAGGCCCCGGTCGCGCAGTTCCTCTATGAGGTCGAGCAGCTGACTGGTCTGCTCCAGGCCCAGGGAGGTGGTGGGTTCGTCGAGCAGGAGCAGCCTGGGCGAGCCGAGGAACGCACGGGTGATCGCGACGATCTGCCGCTGGCCGCCGGACAGGTTGGCGAGCGGCACACGCACGCCGGGGATGCGCATGGACAGGGTGTGCAGCACCTCGCGGGTGCGCCGCTCCATCTCCACCTCGTCGAGGATGCCGAACCGGTGGATCTCCCGGCCGAGGAAGAGATTGCCGACCACGTCGAGGTTGCCGCACATCGCGAGGTCCTGGTAGACGGTCGAGATCCCCAGGACCTGGGCGTCCTGGGGACGCTTGATCTGGACGGCACTGCCCTGCCACTCGATGACGCCCCTGTCGGCGGGACCCACCCCCGAGATCACCTTGACCAGGGTGGACTTCCCGGCGGCGTTGTCGCCCATCAGGGCGACCACCTCTCCGGCCCTGATCTCCAGCTCGACGTCCACCAGCGCCTGGACGGCAGCGAATCGCTTGGAGATACCGCGCAACGCCAGCAGGGGCTGAACCGGCACGGTCCCACCTCCTTCGCCTTCGGGCAACGGCCTCGGATCTTCGATCTACGATCTTCGATCTTCAAGAAAGGGTCATCGGGTGAGTCCGGCCTTGTCGCAGGCGGACCGGAGATTCGGTGTGCAGATCTGACCGACGGTGTACAGACCGTCCTTGACCAGGGTGTCCTTGATGTTGTCGACGGTCACCGAGACCGAGGGCAGCAGAACCGCCGGGATGTCCTTCGCGGTGGCGCTGTCGACGGTGCCGGTGGCTATGGAGGCGACCGACTTGCCGCGCCCCAGGGCGACGGCCATCTCGACGGCGGCGTCGGCCGCGGGCTTGTAGGGCTTGTAGACGGTCATGTACTGGTCGCCCCTGATGATGCGACGGACGGCCGCGAGGTCGGCGTCCTGGCCGGTGATCGGGGGCAGCGGCCTGACCTCGGCGGCGTTGAGGGCGGAGACCACGGCGCCGGCGAGGCTGTCATTGGCAGCCAGAACGCCGTCGATGTTGCCCGCGCCCAGGGCGGCGATGGCTCCGGCCATGTTGACGAAGGCGTTCTCCGGCCGCCAGCCGACGGTGTCGTACGACTTGCCGATCTCCACCTTGCCCTTGAGCACGGAGAGCGATCCCTGCTTGAACCAGCCGGCATTGGGATCGATCGTGGCGCCGTTCATCATGACGATCTGGCTGCCGGGCACCTTCGTCCCCATGGCCTTCAGCAGCGCCTCGCCCTGAAGCCTGCCGACCGTCGCGCCGTCGAAGGTGACGTAACCGGAGATCGGTCCTTCAGCGAGTCGGTCGTAGGCGACGACCGGGATACCGGCCCGGTCCGCGGCCTCGACCGACGGGCGCAGCGCCTCGGCGTCTATGGCGGCGATGATCAGGACATCCACATCCCTGGTGATCATGGCGTCGACCTGCTGCCGCTGCACCGCCGGATCAGGCGTGGCAGCGACGCTCGCCGCCGGGCATTCCGGGCACAGCTCCTTCAGCTTCTTCTCGATCAGGGGCCTGTCGAACTGCCCGAACCGCGAGGCCCCACCCCCCGGAAGCAGCACCCCGACGCTAAGACTGCCGTCACCACCTCCACCGCCCCCATCACCCCCACCGCAGGCCCCGCACAGCGCCAGACCCGCCGCCACCACGATCGCCACAGACACCCGCCCGAGGGACCGACGCTTCCCGACCGCCAGGCCGTCACCGAGACCCATCTTCGGTTCCTTAGCACTTCGACCGATTTTGCCCCGTAGTGGGAGCTTAGTCCCAACCCCGCCCACCCTGCCGCCGCCCCCGTCGGGCCGGGCTCCTCCGCACGCGGGCGCCCAAGGAGTTCAGGAGGGCGGCTCCGCGTTCGGCGTCGTCCACACTCACGGCGAATTCCTTGCCCTTCGCGGAACGGATGACGAGGCACTCTCCGCTGCGCAGCATCACCGTGGTCCCCCGCCCGCCGAGACGGTAGCCCCAACCGCCGACCTGGGCGGGCGTGCGGTTCTCCGCGCGTGCCGACTCGATGTCCTCGGCGGCCCAGTGCCGTGTCGGCCGGCCGAACGGGCCGAAGGCGACATCCAGCCCCTGCTCGCTGACCCGTGCACGCACCGAGGAGCAGCCGAGGACCAGAACGGACGCGAGGGCGAACGGCGCGGCCGCCAGTAGGAACGGAAGGTCCGTCAGGCCCGCGAGCGCCGCCACAACGACGGCGATCGCCACCAGCCCGGTCACGCCGGCGAGCCCCTGCAGCCAGGAGTTCGACGTGCGGGCGAGCCATACGACCCGTTGCCCGGCGGGAATGTCCAGGGCCGGGCCGTTCGCCGCCGGCCGGGGATCGGTCGGTGCCCGCAGCGCGGCCGCCAGCCCGGCCGCGCCCACCGCGGCCGCCACGACGAGCGTGCCCACGACCCAGCTCGTCACCGATCCCGCCTCGTGCCAGTCCGTACGGTCCAGATTCGCCCGTACGACCGCTGCCTGTCCGCCGAGCAGCGTCACACCGCCGAACCCGAGACCTGCGGCGGCCCACCCCGGCATCGCCCCACCGCCCCCTGCCCGGCGCACCGTCAGCATGACGACGACCGCCAGCGCACCCCAGATCAACGCAGGGAGGAGGGCCGCGGCCCACAGCGGCATGGAGCCGTCGGGCCTGCCCGAGCCCGCCTCCCAGTGGGTCGCCAGCCGTCCCGGCAGCCGGCGACTCGCGGCCAACGGCAGCGCCACCAACACGGCCAGAACGCCGACACCCCAGCCGACGGCGCCCCATCCCGCTCCGCTCCCGCGCCCCTGGTCGTTCACGAGATCCCCCCGATGATGTCGATGAGGTCGTCCTTGCTGTAGCCGAGGTGCGCCGCCTCAGTCACCAAGTCGCGCACACGGTCGAGCAGCACGGAGCGCCGGTCCGCCCCCTCGGCCACCGTCACCCCCCGCCCTCGCCGGAACTCCAGCACCCCCTCGTCCCGCAGCGCCCGAAGACCCCGCAGAACCGTGTTCACGTTCACGTCCAGCGCCCGGGAAAGCTCCCGGGCCGGCGGAAGCCGATCCCCCGGCCCGCACTCGCCCTCCGCGACGGCCCGCCGGATAGCGCCGGCCACCTGCTCGTGCAGGGGGCGACTGTCTGCCGTGTTCAGTCTCAACAGCATGGTGCTAATGAAAATAGCACCAACCGCTTGAAGTGAGGAGCGGTCCAGCCGCGCAGCCGACGCCATGCGGTCACCCGGAGCAGCCCACGGCGGGATTTGAACCCACGGCCTCGTCGTCCCGAAGCAACCTGGTCAGGCGCTCAACCTGAGGTTTCCTCAGATCGGACGACCCTGAAAACACGCGAGGTGCATTGCCGCGGCCGTCATCTGCTGTCGCTACCTTGCCGACTGATCAACGGGCGCAAATTCGTTCCCTTCGTCGGGCAGGGCAGGCAAGGGGGCGGGGCCGGTAGCCAGGGTCGTGCCGCGGGCGAGGTCGGGCAGGACGGTGGCCAGGCCGACCAGCGCCAAGACAGCGCCGAGCCAGAGCGGAGCGCGCAGGCCCCAGGTGTCGATCACCACGGCGCCGACGGAGGAGCCGAGGATGATGCCGAGGGTGATGAAGGAGGAGTGCACGGTGTTGACCAGGGGGCCTGCGTTGCCGGTGCGCTGGACGCGGGTCACCATGGCCGGGTTCATGGTGACGCCGACCAGGCCGATGCCCATCATGCAGATGACGGCCGGGGCGGGCAGGTCGGCGAGGAGGGCGAAGCCGGTCAGGAACAGCGTGCTGAGGACGAGGCCGACAGCGAGGACCGGGACGGTGTGCTTGTCGGCGAAGCGGCCGACGACGTTGTTGCCGATGACGGTGGCGGCGCCGTAGGCGATGAGAAGCAGGGGGACGGTGCCGGTGGAGAAGCCGGTGACGTCGGTGAGGATGGGGTTGAAGTAGCTGAAGGCGGAGAAGGTGGCGCCAATGATCAGTGTGCTGCTGGACAGCACCAGCCACATCTTGGGCTTCCTGAAGACGCCGGCCTCCTGGCGGATGCCGCCGCCCTCCAGGCGTTCGATGCGGGGCACGCCGAACAGGGTGGTCCCGGCCGCGATCACGGTGATCAGGGTGATGGTCCAGAACGCGGCACGCCAGCCGAAACGCTCGCCGACCAGCGTGGAGATGGGCAGGCCGAGCAGGGTGCCGAGCATGAGGCCGTTCATCGCGACGGCGATGGCGCGGCCACGGATCTCGGGGCGGGTGATCTGGGCGCACATGGAGATGCCCACGCCGAAGAACGCCTGGGAGGCGATGCCGGTGGTGATCCGCGCGGCCATCATCGTGCCGTAGCCGGTCGCGGTGGCGGCCAGTACGTTGCCGGCGAGGAAGATGGCGAACAGCACCATCAGCGCCGTACGCGGGGGGAACTTCATCAGGGCCACGGTCAGAAACGGGCCGCCGACAGCCATGGCCACCGCGAAGGCGGTGATGAGGTAGCCGATCTGAGGGATGGTCGAGTCCAGTCCTTCGGCCATCTGCGGCATCAGCCCGGCGACCACGAACTCGCTGGTCACCATGGCGAAGATGCCGAGTGCTAAGACGTATACGGCACGAGGCACGGGTCGGTCTCCTTCACGGTCAGTTATGTATTGATCGATCCAAAACCTGGGTATGCGTGAATACGGCTCCTGGCGGCGTACGCCGTCAGCCGGTGAGTGCGTCCATGGTGATTTCGGCGATCGACTCCAGTGCGGCCCGGTCGGCACCGCCCTGGCTGGAGATGCGCATGCCGCCGATCGCAGCGTTGACGAAGCGGGCAAGCGCTCCGGCGTCACGGGGGGAGGTGATGCTGCCGTCCCGCTGGCCCACCTCGATTACCGCACGCAGCGCCGTCAGCCGGCGCCGTGTGTCGCGGTCCAGCATTTCCGCTGCCCGCGGGTCCCGGGCGATCAGCTCGACCGTCGTGTTCACGGTCAGGCAGCCGAGTCCGCGTCCGCCCGTTCGGTGTTCCGTCTTTGTCTCGCCGTCGACAACCATGGCGAACAGGGTGCGCAGCCGGTCAGCGGCGCTGTGTCGGGTGTCCTCCAGGACGGCCAGCTGTGCGGTCGTCATGGAGTCGATGTAGCGGGCCAGCACGCGCTCGAAGAGGTCGTGCTTGCTCTTGAACGTGTTGTAGATGCTGCTGCGTCCCAGTCCTGTGGCGTCACACAGGTCCTGTGTGGAGGTGGCCTCGTAGCCCTTCCTCCAGAACGTGCGCATCGCCGCATCCAGGGCACCTTCCTCGTCGAACGTCCTCGGTCGGGCCACGGCGCGACCTTAGCTGTTTTGGATCGTTCGTTGCAATACCTCCTTGGCGGCGCGGTAGTTCACGCAGACAGACCTGTAGCAACGCCAGAGGGCCCTTACCTACCCGGTAAGGGCCCTCTGGTATTGCTACTTAGCTGTCGGGGTGGCGGGATTTGAACCCACGACCTCTTCGTCCCGAACTCTCGGCTGGGAGGTCATTGAGGTCTTGCCAGCTGGTCAATCGGCCGCAGGTGACTCTTGAGGTTTAGCTGGGGGCGTTGAGGTTGCTGTACTTCTCTGCTGTACAGCTTCGGCAGCTCGGCGGGCGACGGCAAGGTTGTTGCGGGCGGTGAGGGTGTGAGGTGGGCCTTGGCAGCCTCAGCGATCGGTCCGCCGTCGGCGGCCTGGATGACGCCGTGCGGTTGGTGGTTGCTCACCCGCTCCTCATTGGCGGGCCATGTGCATGCGCATCTCGCTCTCGGCGTCGAGGATGAGATCGCCGGACAGGTCGACGGTGACGCTGTGGAGGGTGCCGGTGAATTGGAACGGCGCCTGGTAGTCGGGGGTGACGGCAGAACCGGGGTTGGCACCGCAGGCCATGCCGCCCGGATTGAAGGTGATCGGCGTGGTGACCGGCATGTCGTTCTGTCCGACGAGCCGGCCGTCGATGTAGAGCTGGGCGCGGCCGGGTGCGCCCTTGCCGTGGGCGATGTCCGGGGCGCCGGTGGGCTCGAACTCGAAACGCAGCGCGTGCCGCCCCTCGGGCAGGCTCTCGCTGGAGACCACGTGGTGCAGGGTCCGCTGGACGTAGTTGTGGGCGTAGTGCAGGTGGCCGTCCTTGACGTAGAGGGACCAGCCGCCGGCGTTGGTGCCCTGGCAGAGCAGGACGCCCTGCGCGCCGCCGGGCGGGATCTCGACGTCGGCGGTGACGCTGTGCGGGCGGTTGAGGACTCGGGGCGCGACCGCGGCGGGCACGGCCTGGGTACCGGAACGGAAGGTGTAGCTGGTGCGGTTCTCGGTGATCTGAGGGCGCTCGGTCATGATGCGCTGAAGGACGCTGCCGTCGATCGGCATCACGTTGTACTTGCCCGCCTCCACGTACCACAGCGCGATCATCTCGATAAGTTTGCTGCGGTGCTCCTGGGCGAGATTCTTGGTCTCGGCGATGTCCTCGTCGACGTGGTAGAGCTCCCAGTGGTGGGCGTCGAGGTCGTCGAGGTCCGCCATCGTGATCGGAGTGCCGAACGGCCGCTCGGCCTCCTCGAATGAGGGGCCGGGCCAGGGGCACACCGCCCGCCACCCGTCGTGGTCGATCGCCCGGTGTCCGAGCATCTCGTAGTACTGGGTGCGGTGGCGGCTCGCTGCGCTGGCGTCGTCGAAGGTGTGCGCGAAACCGACCCCGTGCAGGGGCGACTGGGTGACACCCCGAATGGTCGCGGGCGCCTCGATGCCGAGCACGTCCAGGACGGTGGGGACCATGTCGATGATGTGCGCGAACTGGTCGCGGATCTCGCCGCGGGCCCGGATCCCGTCGGGCCAGTGGACGAGGAACGGGTCGCTGACGCCACCGCGGTAGGTCTCCCGCTTCCACCGGCGGAACGGCGTGTTGCCCGCCCACGTCCATCCCCACGGGTAGTGGTTGAACGTGGCCGGGCCACCGAGCTCGTCGATCCGTGCCAGGCTCTTTTCCAGCGTCTCGGGCGCGTTGTTGAAGAACTGCACCTCGTTCGTGGTGCCGGTCACCCCGCCCTCGGCGCTCGCCCCGTTGTCGGAGACGACCATGATCAGCGTGTTGTCGAACTCGCCGGTCTCCTTCAGGAAGTCCACCAGCCGCCCGAGGTGGTGGTCGGTGTGGGAGAGGAACCCTGCGTAGACCTCCATGAACCGCGCGGCAAGCCTCCTCGCCTCCCGCGACAGCGACTCCCACGCGGGCACGTCCGGATCGCGCGGGGACAGCTGCGCGTCCGCGGGCACCACTCCGAGCTGCTTCTGCCGGGCGAAGGTCTGCTCACGGTAGGCGTCCCATCCGTCGTCGAACCGCCCCCGGTAGCGGTTGGCCCACTCCTTCGGCACATGGTGCGGGGCATGCGTCGCACCGGGGCACAGGTTCAGGAAGAACGGCTTGTCCGGGGCGACCTGCTTGGCGTCGGCGATGAACGACATCGCCCGCTCGACGAGGTCCTCCGTCAGGTGGTAGCCCTCCTCCGGCGTAGCCGGCGGCTCGACCTGGTGGTTGTCGTACACGAGGTCCGGATACCACTGGCTCGTGTCGCCGCCCAGGAACCCGTAGAACCGCTCGAAGCCCCGCCCCAGCGGCCACCGGGCGTACGGGCCCGCCGCCGACTCCTGCTCCGAGGGCATCAGGTGCCACTTGCCGACCATGTACGTGTTGTAGCCGTGCTCCAGCAGCATCTCCGACAGGAACCCGTTCTCGAACGGGATCTGCCCGTCGTAGCCCGGATAGCCGGTGGCCAGTTCCGTGATCGCCGCCATGCCGTTGGCGTGGTGATTGCGGCCCGTGATGATGCAGGAGCGCGACGGCGAGCACAGCGCGGTGGTGTGCATGTTGCTGTACAGCAGCCCGCCCCCGGCAAGCGCGTCCAGATTCGGCGTCTCGATCGGGCTGCCGTAGCAGCCCAGCTGTCCGAACCCGGTGTCGTCGAACACGATGAACAGCACGTTCGGAGCACCTGCCACCGCCCGCACCGGCTGCGGCCACGCCGGATTCGACTCCTCGGTCGTCCGACCGATAACTCCTGGGAACCGCTGCCCCGGCCTGTACTCACTCAACGACGACTGGGTCATCTGTCTCCGTCCACACCAGGAACACAAGCGCCGGTGACGTTTGTGCGGCCCGCTACGACGACAGATCCTGTCGCCGACACGGGATCCCGATCGGATGACCGATGGGAGAAAGCCCTGTGATCGGTCATCCAATCGGCGCGCGATTCGCCGGCCGTCGGCCGGGATGGAGCCGCCGAACACTTCCAAGCTAGGCCGCTTGCATCACCACGGCGACCGGGGGCCGTTGTCTCCCGTTCGCCACGAGCGGGCGCAGACCCCGTGAGGTCGGTGGAGTCTCAATGGCCGAGTCGAGACCCTCCTGCCGACCCGGCCCCTCGATGCGAACCGCAGGCACGAAGGTCGCTGAGGTCTCCCGACCTAGTCAGGAGGAGGGTAGTAGCTCGGGACGGTTGCGTGCGGTCGTCGCGGTTGCTGTACTTCCTCGACGGTGCGCCCTGGGGACTGCTGCAGGGTTGGGTGACACCTGACCTGGCTTGCTGAGAAGCGGCCTGGAAGGATGTTGCAGTGCCCAAGCCGTATCCGAAGGAGTTCCGCGAGGACGTCGTGCGGGTCGCGCGCAACCGCGAGCACGCTAGTCCTGAAACTTGTGGCGCCCGAGCGTGAGACGCTCGGGCGCCGGGGGCGACGTCATGGGGTCCTGGGGTATGAGGGCAATCCCTTAGACGCATGGCGTGGTGTAGAAGCGGTCCCCTGATGGCTGTTGCGGCCTGTGATCACTGAGGGTGCCAAGCTGTGCGTGGACCTTTGCTGACGACCAGGCAGCGCAGCTTGATCGTATTCGTTTGGCCCCCTGTTTGGCCCCCACGCACGGCAGAGGGCCTGGTGCAACTTGCACACCAGGCCCTCTGACCAGCGTCGGGGTGGCGGGATTTGAACCCACGACCTCTTCGTCCCGAATAGGGTCAGGGTGAGATCCAGACCTGACCTGTGGAGTGTTTCTGCAGGTCAGCGCCTTGGTATCGATAAGTCTGGCAAGGCGTCTGGGAGGCAACGGGAGAAGATCTTCTCGCAGATTTCTCCCAGCGTCAGGGCGCGTGGGCAGGGCGGTTAGGCCGAAGGACGACCCCGGTGGCTTCCCTCTGGAAGTGGGTAGCGGTACGCGGTGGCAATAAGCTCTTCCCGCCTTGGCCTCCACGCAGTCCACGTCCGCCAACGTCCGCCGTGGCAGCGGAGATCGTCGTCGAGTTCGATCTGATCTATCACTATGAGGCAGGTAGATATGCCTTCAGCGTGGCGTACCTCTCCCTCGGTCAGGTCGATAGCCTCGCGGGTGGTTGTGCTGCCCTTCACCTCTATGTGAGTCTCACTCTCGTCCTTGCGCACGGTGATGTCCCACGGCGAGTGATCACCCACGTCCTCAGCTTCATAGCCCAGTGAACCGTAGTGGCCGAGTACGAGATCCATGGCGTACCGTTCGACAGCCTGTCGCCGTTTGGCGTCGTGCTGGCGACCGTAACCGGAAGACCTCACCAGCTTGGTCGACGACGAGGGCGACAGGTCGGGTGCTTCCGCCTCGTGGGGCTCGGAGATCGCAGTCTGGCGTAGCTCCAGAAGCTCAGGGAGCTCTTCCACCAGTGCTCGCGGCAGCTTGGTCAGGTATCCCTGTGCGGCTCGGAGTGGCCGGGTAGCCGACAAGGCGAAGGGGAAGTAGAGAGGCCCCTCGACTGCTTCTGCCAGGTGATCTCGCAGAGTTCGGATGGTCGGCTCGATCTCACGCAGGCGTGCCTGCGTGACTGGATGCTTCAATCGCCGATACCCGCCTAGGAGCGCCTCCCAAGCTGACTCTGGGCCCGATGTACTCCGCTGCCGGCCGTAGGTGCCTCGGCTCTGCCACGTGATCGTGGAGGCGAAAGCCTCACCCCGAACGTGGGAGTACCCCACTACTCCGGGGCCGTGGTTCTTGTCCCAATGCAGAACGAGGTCACCGGGCCGTACCTCGCGGACGAGTGCGTAGGACCAGTACTCCTCGCCCCGGTCATTGACTTGGGGTGCGAGCAGGTTGGTGCCGATGTCCTCGCGGTTCGTAATCTCCACCCAGAAGCGTTCGTTCGGGTCGTGTCGCCACCACCTGTTGACGGGCATGGTCCCCCCTGACTAGCAGCCTTTGTCTTCCGCCGATCTTGTCAGGGCCGTTTGGATCAGTGGGCGCATTTGAGGGCACCACCTAAGGGCCGTCCCGTAAATAATCTCTGGCCGGGTGTGGACATGGCCAGTGACCGATCTGGCCGCGCGCCTACCCGGCGAGGTTGAGGTTGTGCAGGCGGGCGATGCCGAGCATGGGCGTGGTGGACGCCATCGCCCTTGAGACGGCAGTCGCGGAGTACCTTCCAGGTCTTCATGCGGGCGAAGACATGCTCGACGCGGGCTCGGACTTGCTTGTGGGAGCGGTTGTGCTCTTGCTTCCAATCGCATAGTTCACCGCCGACGGGGCGTCGATGGGGGATCACAAGGCCGGTGCCCGGGTAGCCGCCATCGGCGATTGTTGTCGTCTTCCCGACGGCCGCCTTGGCTCCGGACTCGGCCCATGCTTTGCAGTCGTTGCGGTTGCCCGGGACCGGCCGTCCGACCGCGACGACCAGGCGGGTGTCAGCGTCGACGACGACCTGGTGGTTGGTGGAGTATCGGTAGTTCTTGGACTGTTCGGCCACCGTGTGGTCGCGGGTGGGAACCAGGGTGCCGTCCACGATGAGCACCGTGCCCTCGCGGAAACGCTGTCGCTGCTTGAGCGCGAGCAGTGGGCCGGTGCGGGCGACGATCCGATCAGCTGCGGACTTCGAAACGCCGAACAGCGGGGCGAGCTGCCGCAGCGTCAGGTTGGTGCGCCAGTAAGCAGCAACGAGCAACACCCGGTCCTCCAGCGGCAGCGACCATGGGCGCCCTGGCCGCAGCACTTCGGCTCCCTCGCGGCGCAGCAGCGTGAGCAGCTTGCGGAAAGCGCGCGGGTTCAGCCCGGTGAACGGGACTATCCAAGACGGCTCCGACGCCGTGATCACTGCCGTCACATCAAGATCGTCCCACTACCCCAGAGCCCGGACTTACAAAGATCCCTACGTGTCGGAATTTCACTGGGCGGTCTCGTCATCGGCCGGTACCGTGCGACGCAGAACCAAGGGGGATGAGCCGGTGCGCCCAGTGCTGTTGGTGGATGTGGACGGACCGCTGAATCCGTATGCCGCGAAGCCGCACCGCCGGCCCGAGGGCTATGAGACGCACCGCCTACTGACGCCTCGCTGGGAGGCCACCGAGCGACGTCGGCTGACTGAGTGGGGACTGCCGAACAAGCCCGTGAAGCCGCTGCGGGTGTGGCTTAACCCGGATCACGGCCCGGCGCTGAATGCCCTTCCCTGCGACCTGGTGTGGGCGACCACGTGGGAGGAAGAAGCCAACGCTTTCATCGCGCCAGTCCTGGGATTGCCGGAGCTGCCCTTCATTCCCTGGCCCTCCCCGCGGGCTCAGCCCGGCGGCGGTGTGTTCTGGAAGACGCCTGAGATCGTCGCGTGGGCGAAAGGCCGGGCGTTCGCTTGGATCGACGACGAGATCACAGAGGCCGATCACGCCTGGGTGAAGGAACACCACGACGGTCCCGCCCTACTGCACCGGATCGACCCCCGATGCGGCCTTGCCATCGACGACTTCGCCGCGCTGACGGCATGGGCGACCGGCCTGGACTGACTTCACCGCCGGTCGACAACCGCCCCCGACGCCGTTCCGCACGAACATTGCGGGACAGCCCTTAGTGAGCCTGAGCCTGGCGTGGGCGCCAACGCCAGGAGACAGGCCGTGCGGCGGGCGCCACACCAGGCGCCGTGCGCAGTGCAGCAGCCCGATGGCAGCGACCTCTTCGTCCCGAACGCGATTGAAGCTTCTGTGACCTGCCTTCTGGTGTCACTGGCCTGCATGCCTGGCGTCAGCACCGTCCACTACTGTCCAGAAGAGTCTTGGTTTGGCCTACTCGTTTGGCCCCCGTTTGGCCCCCTTGCTAGGGCGGCTCTGGCCTGTAGTGCGGGGCACGCCCCTGAGTTCGACTGCTGGGTGCCCGCCCCCACAGAGCGTCCCTCGACTGGCTCCACTCGACAGGCGCGAAAGACGCTGGCAAACAAGGATGGTTCCTGTGTTCAGGTCTGACCGAGGAGGCGTCGGTGAATCTACTTCAAGAACTTTCTCACGAAATACTGAAGCAGGTATTCGATGAGGCTGGCGATGGCGACGTTAACCTGGGGCACCTAATTAACTGTGAGTTGGTGCACGGGCTTCCGGATGAATTTTTGAGCAGCCCGATCGGGGTCAACTCTTTCCTGCTCTGCGAGAGTGAGAAGAATTGGTATTCGACGTTGAATGTGATTCCAGAAGTGTCCGATGAGGAAAGTTCATCCATCGTTACGTGGACCGTAGGCGTCCCTTATTGCGAAGGTCTAATTCTTTTGATGCCCGACGGTCCGTGGGAGGGCGATTCGCTGCAACTTTCAGTCGCTTCGGTGAGCTATGGGGCCGCCTAATTCTCCTCGGTGAAAGGTACAAGGCGGGGCTGAAGGTGAGGCATGCCACCGTGTCTCTAGATATTCACTGCCCATCGGTTCCATGTGGCCACAAGGTGAACGGTCGCACATGTCAGGATTGGTGCAGCGAATGTAGATGCGTTAAAAAGCCGCGCAAGCATGGATTTGTCAATACGGCTTGCTGGTGTCCCGGGCATCATGACCAGTAGCGCAACGAACTTGAACTTTTTGCGGGAGTACCTATGGTTTGCGCCGTCTCCTACGCCGACCTTCCTACCTAGCGTTGTCGTTAACCAGGAGTCCAATTCCTGGTTAACTGTTGCCCAGATCTGCACTGTTGGCGTGATTGGGATCGTCGGAATTGTGATTTCTGTAGTCCAGGTGCAGAACAGTCGCTTCGCTCCGAAAATTCTTGCCGTTGTCGAGCCTCATCCCACGGACCGGAACAAGCTAGAACGGATCGCCATCAGGATCGCGAACAAAGGTGGCGCGTCTGGCATGATCCGGTTTATTGAAGTCATTGATGGACCCAATGACGTTGTTCGCGAGGTCGTCTACGTAGGGTGGCTGCATGGTGACCCCTTTCCCTTCTATCTGATTGGAAGGGCGTCCGCTGAGATTATTTTGGAACCGAGGGAGGGGGTGATCCTATTGCGGTACGACAAAATTAAGATTGGGTACGGGCTGGATAAAGAGAAGTACGTGAAGGTGAAGTCTGAAGTGTCGGAGATCTCGGAATCTTGTATGCTCCCGCCAGATTCGTCTCCAGTTTCTCCCCCCGGTGGAGCTGGAAACAATTAGTCGAAACTATTTAGCGCGGCCTGAATCCTGGCTTTTGCTCGGCGAGTGTCCGAAGTCGGCCAAGATACTCCTGAGCTGCTGGCTCGGAGCTGTATCGGCGCCGCATTTCGGCAGCAAGTTCGCGGCTGGTCATGATCAGGGACGGCACCGACTGACGGTCCCCTTCGAGAGCCCGCTCTCCCATGATGAGTGCCTGCTCCAAGTCGCCCTCTCGCGCTGCCGCGACTCCGAGAGTGACGCGCGCTTCCGCGTTACGCCTCGGCGAGCGCTCGGTGCCGTCGAAGTCCGTTCCCGCCCTCAGCACCTCGTCGGCGAGGGTGCGCGCAAGCTTGTCTTCGCCGACGAGGCGGTAGCAGTCCATCGCGTAGAAGGTCGAACTTGGCGAGGTCCCGAACGCGATTGCGCCCGTGGTGACCTTGATTCAGGACACCCGACCTGCTCGTTCGGCTCCGGCACTGTCCATTACGGTTCGGGACCGTTTCGGTGGGCTCGCCGCGTTTGGCCCCCCATGTCGGGTGGCTGACTGCTGTATCTGCGCTGGTCAGATGAGGGGCTGGGGGGAGACTGGGGAGGGCCGGGGCCTGGTTCGGTCGGGCCCCGGCCGGTCGTGCTCCTAGACCGCGATGAACAACTGGGGAAGCTGGGTAAGTTCGACGACGGTGGCCCGGTATTGCTCGGTCGGGAGCATCGCGAGGAGCTTGGCTGTGATCTGGTCGACGGGTTCGGCGGGAGAGATCCCAAGCATGGTCAAGGCCATCTCGAAGGCGCGCCGGTCCTCGTTGGGAACGGTGCCCTCGAACCGCTTCCACTCCCTTCGCAGGCGATCGGGCACGGCACCCTCGAAGTCCATGCCGTCGTGTCGGAACCGTCCCTTGGTGAACATGCGCCATCCACCGGGGGTCTTCTCGCTCAGGTGCAGGCTGTCGCCGGCTTCGGGCTGGGCGTGCGGGCGGTGGATGGTCCCGTAGATGATGCGGGCCTGCACGTACAGGTCGGCTATGGGGTGCGAGTGCCGGCCGACGCCGGGCATCTGCACGGCTGACCGCCGGAGTTCGTCCCCGTACTGCCAGACGACGTGCAGGTGTGCGGGGGCGTCTGCGCACTTGTCCGGGTGGTAGTTGACGATGCCCCACGGCTCGCCGAGGAGGTTGCCGTCGTCTTTGATCAGCGGGGTTTCCTGGAGTTGGCGGAACACGGCCAGGGTGACCTGCTTCTTGCCGATGGTCAGGGCCTGTACCTGGATGGTTGCGGTGGTGATCGTCGCGTTCTGCGGTGTGAGGTGGTTGCCTGTCACTGCTTTCCCCCGTTAGTGCGGGCGCCTTCGAGCCGGTGCTGGTGGTATTCGCCGTCGGCATCGTCGGTGAATGCGTTGGTGGCGTTGTGCGTGAGCTGCTTGAGGAAGTCGCCGATGTCGTCCCACAGGTCCATCCATCCGTCGCTGGCCGGGTAGCCGGCGTGAAGCATGGCCTCGACCTTGCGTCCGCATTCGCCTTTGTGGGCGACGTACAAGGGGGATTGGCTGTGGAGCCGACTGCTGCCGTCTCCGATGGTGGTAGCCCAGGTGACGATGCCTGCGCCGACGACCTGTTGGCGGCATGCGTCGCAGATGAAGGCCGGGCAGTTCATGGCTTCCGGGGGCCCGGATCGGGCGACGTATTCGATCACGCTCTCTCCTGGTCGTTTCGGGTGGGTCTGTGCTGTGACGTTACGACCGACGGCGCTTGTACGTCCGGGAGTTGGATCAGCACGACACGAGGGGACTGGCGGGCGACGGCGAAGAAGCAGAGACCGCGCGTAAGCCGTAGGGCGCCCCTATGCGTTGCTCGGGGACGGTCCGCCTTTGCTTCGTGACGGCTTGCTCCCGAACGCGATCAGGGCCCACGTAACCTTGCTTTTTGGGCCACTGACCTGCGCGTTCGTCTCTGGCTCAGTCCATTACCGTCTGGGACGGTACTTACGGGGTCGCACCGTTTGGCCCCCTGTTTGGCCCCCAGCAATGGGCTCGCGGTGACGGGCTACTCTTCGGAATCGGGGTCTCTCTCGGGGATGTCGTCGTACAGCGTGATCCTCCATGAGAGTTCGTGACTGCCGTCGTCGCCGGCAGGGTGGTACTCGCTGGAGATGTCGATGCCGAGTCCAAGCTCCGCCGCAGACTCCAAAGCACGCTTGACGTCGTCCAGCGTGTTCGTCCACATAAGCTTGATCGGGTTCGGCTGAACCTCGTCTGCCATGCACCCCTCCACGCCTTGAAGCTATCTGTCTCCCTAGCCTCGATCCTGCCAACCTGGCTGCCCCTAGTAGGGCTTGGTCAGGTTCGTTTGTCGGTGGCGTGTCCGGTTGAGGAGCTGTGTCGTTGACCGGGCATGACGCCTGAGGAGTTGGATGAAGTCCGGTGCCGTTTGGAGGACTTCGCGGCGGATGTGTTCGAGCCGTTCGCGCGGGCGGATCAGCGTCGGTGGGGCGGGGTGTATCTGCGGGGTCTGCTGCTGGACGGGCAGCGCAAATCGGTGGAGCCGATGGCCGCCCGGCTGGGTGAGGACGGCAACCGGCAGGCCCTGGCCCACTTCATCACCACCAGCCCGTGGGATCCGGTGCATGTGCGGGCCCGCCTCGCGTGGAAGATGGCCCCGGCGATCAACCCGACCGCGCTGATCATTGATGACACGGGCTTCCTCAAGGACGGCGACGCCTCGGCGTGCGTGTCGCGGCAGTACACCGGCACCGCCGGCAAGGTCACCAACTGCCAGGCGGGCGTGTCCTTGCATCTGGCCTCCGACATCGCCTCGGCAGCGGTCGACTGGCGCCTGTTCTTGCCCAGGAGCTGGGATCCCGCCTCGCCGCAGGCCGATCCCGCCAAGGTGGCCCGCCGCGAGCGGTGCGGCATTCCGCCGGACGTGGGCCATGTCGAGAAGTGGCAGCTGGCCCTGGACATGATCGACGAGACCCGGTCCTGGGGCGTCGATGTCCCCCTGGCAGTGGCCGACGGCGGCTACGGAGACACCGCAGCCTTCCGGCTCGGCCTTCAGACACGCGGCCTGCACTACGTGGTGGGCAGTTCGACCACCGTCACGGCCCACCCGCACGACGCGAGACCGCACACCCCGCCCCACAGCGGCCGCGGGCGCCCGCCCCAGCCGGCTTATCCAGAAGCGCCGAGAAGCGTGAAGGAGCTGGTCATCGCTGCGGGGAAGCGGGAGGCCCGGCCGGTGCAATGGCGGGAGGGTTCCCGCCCAGGCAGCGGCCGCAGCGGGTTCAAACGCATGTACTCGCGGTTCGTGGCGCTGCGGATCCGGCCTGCGGGACGCGAGATCCGCAAGGCCGTCGAGGGGGCGGAGCTGCCCGCGTGCTGGCTGCTGGCGGAGTGGCCCGCCACCGAGCCGGAGCCGGTGCAGTTCTGGCTGTCCAACCTGCCCGACGACACCCCGCTCACCACGCTGGTGCGGCTGGCCAAGCTGCGCTGGCGGATCGAGCACGACTACCGCGAGATGAAACAGGCCCTGGGCCTGGCCCACTTCGAGGGCCGCACCTGGAACGGGTGGCACCATCATGTCACCCTCGTCTCCGCCGCCCACGCCTTCTGCACGCTCCAGCGACTGGCCCGGACCCCAAAAGAGACGGCGCCGGCCTGAGCCTCTACCAGGTCGTCCGCGAGATGCAGTTACTCCTCGCGGTCTGGACCGGCGCCTGCCCCACCTGTCACCGCGACATACCCGCGGCGATACCAACCTGACCAAGCCCTACTAGTCCGTGCGCATTGGTCACCACGCCGCCGGCTCCGGCGGAAGACGACGTGCTCCACTACGACTCGATGGTGCAGCGCATGGCGCACGAGTACGACACGCGGTTCTCGATGATCTGAGCTCGCGCTTCTTTCCGTGATCATCCCAGGCGGGCGCGCCGGGGAAGTACCGTGCGAAGATGGCGATGCCCCCTCCCCGGCGCAAACGGGGAGGGGGCACCTGTCTATGGACCGGGTGTAATACCTACACGGTGGTCTGGTTGGGCACGAGGCCACGGACCTGCTGGCCAGCGACAGAGGTCGGGTCGCTGAGGGCGTCGTACACCTTGTGTCCCGAGTCGCGGGCGCCGCCGGCCCAGGAGACGACGCCCTTGCTGTTGACCTTGGCAGCGATGCCGCCCCAGTAGGCCGCCTCACGCTTCCACTGCACGTTCTTCAGCAGGCCATCGACCGTCTGCCCGGCGGGGAACGGTTCCTTGGTCCACGAGGTCTCACGGTGCATGACCGCCCCAAGCCCGGCCAGGACCGCGGGCGCGACGATGGCGGTCTTGGTGTTGAACAGGTCGGCGTTGGCACGCATGAACTCGGCCAGGAGTTCGACCGTCTCCCGCTTCACCGTCTGGGGGTCGGGCTCCCCGGGGATGTCCGTGGGTTCCACGTCGCCGGACGCCGCGTGGATGCCCGTCTTGCCGAGGATGGTCGTCACGACCAGAGTTCGCAGGCCGGAGAGCGTAAACCACTCGGGGGCGCTGGGGCTGACCTGACGCTTGCCCGTGAGGATGAGCTTTGAGAGGGGGGTCTCCACGCCATCCAGGGTGACGGTGGTGGAGTCGACGAGCGTCTGCGTGACGGAGGTGCCGAAGTCGCGCATGTCCATGGACATGGCGAGCGACTTGTCCACGGGGGCGCCCTTGAGGTTGCGGTCGTGGAAGATCTGCCGGGCCGCCAGGGGGCTGATGCCGTGATAGACCTCGAAGGCGATCACCGCACCGTCGAAATCGAAGTCAAGAAGGTCGAACGCACCGGGGTTCTTTTTGATGCGGTGCATGGCGGTGATCTGAGTCTCGCCGTCGATGGTGATCAGGCCATCTCGGATGGGGAAAAAGGCGCTGCCGTCCTCCTGGATGTCCAGCGGCCGAGGGCACCAGAGGGTGATCGGGGGGATCGACCAGGAGTGGCCGAGGTCGCCCCTAAGGCCAGCGGCGATGTAGTCGGCGTAGCTGCCGATGTTCTTGGCCTTGGGGCTCGCGGCGGTGCCGATCATCCGCTGAACCATGGCCCGGAGCTTGGCGTATTCGTCGGGTTCGTGGCCCGCCTTGGCGTCCTTGGCGGCGTCCTGCTCCACCTTCACCGGGTCATTGACCATGTACAGCAGGTTCTCGATGTCAAGCGTCCCGATGGCGAGCGTCTCGCGCACCACGGTGAGCTTGAGAGGGAAGCCCGTGGTGACGGGCTTCAGGGTGCTGGGCATGAAGGTCCTTCCTTTTGGGCGCCGGATACGCCGCAATGAGCCGTTACCGTAGACGACGGAGCGTCAACTTTCAACCGCGGTTGCAGTTTTGATGGTCATTCACGCACCGCAGATGCGTTTAAACGGAGTTGAGGAGAGAGGGGGAAGTTCTTATGGCACCTGCGGCGGAGCTCGTGGTGCGATGTCCTCGACCGCGGAATCTTGTAGTCCGCCTCCATGGGCAGCTGCATCTGTGCGCATGCTGCGAGTAACCGGCCGCGGACACCGTTCAGTGGACTTGGCCGCCTGTGGGGCACTCGCTTGTGGAGGGCTCGGGTATGCCTTCGGCCGAGATGTCGCCGGTCGTGGCGAGCTCCGGTGAAGGGGGCGGCGTGAGCGCGCGTCTCCCCTTCGCCGCCTGCAAGTCATCCGGTGAGGCTTGATTGAAGGTCGCGCTCGCCGACATCTGCTCCGGCGGGCCGGCGTTGATGGTTTCGGATCGCCATGTGTCCAGCGGCATGACTGCCGCGTTAGCGACAAGGTGAGGGGGTTCCTAGCGCTGGAGTGAGCGAGGTCCTCTGGGAGCAGAAATCCGAGATTTTCTCCCAGATTTCTCCCAAGGGGCCCTGGAGACCACTCAGGGGCCCGATCCGCGATGCGGATCAGGCCCCTGACCTGGTACTTCACTGTCGGGGTGGCGGGATTTGAACCCACGACCTCTTCGTCCCGAACGAAGCGCGCTGCCAAGCTGCGCTACACCCCGATGTCGCTGCTGTCGCGGCGACGACGTTTACTTTAGCCCACTGGTGGCTGGAGACGAAATCCGGTTTTGGGGCGGTGGTGGCGGGTCAGGTTGGGGCGGGTGTGGTCGAGGGCGACGAGGAGGAGGGCGAGGGCGTAGAAGGAGAGGCCGAGGAGAAGGGCGTTGGCGAGGACGCTCTTGTAGCCGTGGAGGTCGACGTCGAGGAAGGGGTAGAGGTAGCGGCCCGGGGTGTGGGGGAGGAGGAGCAGGTCGCCGCGGACGAGGGTGAAGATCAGGTAGGCCAGGGGGTAGAGGAGCCAGGTCGCGGCCTGGCGGAGGTGCAGGCGGCCGGGGGCGGTGAGGAGCAGCCAGTCCAGGACGGCGGCTGCGGGGACCGCGGTGTGGAGGATGTGGCCGGCCAGCGCCTGCCAGACCGTGTGGGAGGCGGGCGCGCCCGTGAGGGAGTACGGGGGCGTCGTGTCCGCGAGGAGCAGGTGGTAGACCAGGGCTGTGATCACGGCGTAGAGCAGCGCCGCGCCGGTCAGGGCGGACGGCAGGGGGTGGCGGGCCGTCCAGGCGCGGCGGGCCGCGAGGGTGAGGACCAGGGCCAGCAGGATGCTGCTCTGGATCGTGAAGTGGCTCAGGACCAGGAGTGGGCTGCCGATGGCGAGGTCGATCGTCACCGCCGCTGCTGCCAGCGCGGCGGTCAGGAGGCGGAACAGGGCCGTCAGGGGGTGGCGCACGGGGGTCACCACGGCCGAGGCGGGGACGCGTGAGGGCAGCAGCGCGGACGTGCCCGGAATGGCGGGGAGATCCGGGATGTCCCTGGGTATCGGGGAGGTCATGCCCTCACGCTAGGCACCACCGGCAAAAGGGGCGATTAGGGTGATCCGGGTGGGTGACCTGGGTGGGTCCCGGGTGGGTGATCCAGCCTCGCCAGGATCAACACCCCATCGCTCAGTCCCGTCCCACCAACGTCAGCAACGTCGCCTCCGGCGGGCAGGCGAACCGTACCGGTGTGTAGCGGTTCGTGCCGCAGCCCGCCGAGACGTGGAGGTGGGCCGTACGGCCTTCCGCCGTGTGTGTGGACAGGCCCTTCACCCGGTCGGTGTCCAGGTCGCAGTTGGTGACCAGGGCGCCGTAGAAGGGGATGCAGAGCTGTCCGCCGTGCGTGTGGCCGGCGAGGATCAGGGGGTAGTCGTCCGCGGTGAAGGCGTCGAGTGTGCGCAGGTAGGGGGCGTGCACCACGCCCATCGAGAAGTCCGCCGCGTCGGACGGGCCGCCGGCCACCCGCTCGTAGCGGTCGCGCTTGATGTGCGGGTCGTCCAGGCCCGTCAGCTCCACGGCCACCCCGTCGACCTTCAGCGTCCCGCGGGTGTTCGTCAGGTTGAGCCAGCCCGCCGCGTCGAAGCCGTCGCGGAGGTCCTCCCACGGGTTGTGGATCACCCCGACGGCGGGCGCGTTGCCGTTCAGGCCGTGGCGGCCCTGCACCTTCTCCAGCAGGTAGCGGGCCGGGTTGCGAGGCTTGGGGCCGTAGTAGTCGTTGGAGCCGAAGACGTAGGCGCCGGGGAAGTCCATGAGCGGGCCCAGTGCGTCCAGGACCTCGGGCACGCCCTCGGGGTCGGACAGGTTGTCGCCCGTGTTGATCACGAAGTCGGGGCGCAGGCCCGCCAGCGAGCGCAGCCAGCGCTGCTTCTTGCGCTGGCCGCCGACCATGTGGATGTCGGAGACCTGGAGCACGCGCAGCGGGCGCATCCCCGCGGGCAGGACGGGCACCGTCACCCGTCGCAGGCGGAAGGAGCGGGCCTCGAAGCCCGCCGCGTACACCACACCGGCGGCACCAGCCGCCGCGATTCCCAGAGGTACTCCGTATCGCGCGCGCATACGACCATCGTGTCAGACACCGAGCCGTGCCCGTGCCCGTGCCCGTCCCCTGCCCGTCCCCTTGCCGGTGCCCGACCGTCCTCGAACTGCCCTCCCTGCGGCTCCCCTTAAAACGCTCCCCACGACGCTCCCCGAATATGACGGGCGTTCCGACGGCCGCACCTGCGACAATCGAGCCATGACCACGCTCAAGTCGAAGCTGCAGGAAGACCTCAACGCCGCGATCAAGGAGCGCGACGAGCTCCGCTCCTCGACGCTCCGGCTGACGCTCACCGCGATCACCAAGGAGGAGGTCGCGGGCAAGGAGAAGCGCGAGCTCTCCGACGACGAGGTCCTCAAGGTGATCACCAAGGAGGCGAAGAAGCGTCGCGAGGCCGCGGACGCGTTCGCGCAGGGTGGTCGTGCGGAGTCGGCCGAGCGGGAGAAGGCGGAGGGCGAGTTGCTCGCCGCGTACCTGCCCAAGCAGCTCAGCGACGAGGAGCTGAACGACATCGTCGCCCAGGCCGTCGCGGAGGCGAAGGCGGCCGGGGCGGAGGGGCCGCGGGCCATGGGCGCGGTCATGAAGATCGTGAACCCGAAGGTGGCCGGCCTGGCCGAGGGCGGCCGCGTCGCCGCCGTGGTCAAGAAGCTCCTGGCCGGCTGACCGACCGGCGCACCCGCTCATACAGCGGACGGCCCCTTCCTCTCGGTACGGAACGGAGAGGAAGGGGCCGGTTTCGTCCTCAGGCTCAGGCCGTGGGGCTCAGGCTCAGGCCGCGGGGCTCAGGCCGCGGGGCTCAGGCCGTGGGGCTCAGGCTCAGGCCGCGCGGGGCTCAGGCTCAGGCCGGGTGGCTCAGGCCTCAGCCCCGCCTCCCGCCGTTCCCGTTCCCCCCGTTGCCCTGTCCCTGGAACAGGTTGTCCGGGAAGGAGAACGTGGGCGTCGGGAACGTACCGCCGTCGGCGCCGCCGATAATGCCGCCGTTGTCCCCGTTGTCGCCCCCGTTGCCGTTGCCGTTGCCACGGCCGTCCCGGTCGCCCTTGTCGGTCTCCTTCGGCTTGGGGTCCGGGATGTGGACCAGGTTGAAGCTTGGGGCCTCCTTGCCCTCGAGCGCGCCGCTCATGGCGTCGCGCCAGATCGGGCCGGGGGTGTCACCGCCGTAGACGAGGGCGTGGTACTGGCCACCGATGTAGATGTCGGTCATCTTGACCTTCTGGGTGGCGCTGCCGACCCAGACCGCGCCCGCGAGGTTCGGGGTGTAGCCGACGAACCAGGCGTTCTTGCGCTCGTCCGTCGTACCCGTCTTACCGGCGCTCGCGCGGCCCGACAGACCGGCCTTCTGGCCCGTACCGGAGTCGACCACGCCGCGCAGCAGCGAGTTGACGGTGTCGGCGGTCTTCTCGGACATCGCGCGGGAGCAGGTCGACTTGGGGACCTCCAGCGACTTCTGCTGGTTGCCGACCTTCTGCTCGATCGACTCGATGGCGATCGGCGTGCAGTACATGCCGCGCGAGGCGAAGGCGGCGTACGCCGTCGCCATGGTCAGCGGGGAGATGCCCTTGGAGCCCAGCGCGATGGCGGGCACCTCGGGGAGCTTGGTGTTGTTGCCCTGCACCACGTGCAGCGCGTCGGTCATCTTGACCACGGGGCACAGGCCGATGTCGGAGATCATCTGGACGAAGTAGGTGTTGACCGACTTCTCCATCGCCTTCTTCAGCTGGTACGGGCCGACCTCGGACTCGTCCTCGTTCTCCACGGTCGCGCCGTCCTGGTTGACCCACGGCTTGCCGCCACAGGTCTGCACAGGGCTCGGGTAGTCCATCTTGTACGGCGACGCGTACTCCTGCGTCGCGGGCCGGCCCTCTTCCAGCGCGGCCGCGGCGACGAACGGCTTGAACGTCGAACCGGTCGGGAAGCCGAAGTTGGAGCCGCCCATGTCGTTGCCGACCGAGTAGTTGATCTCGGTCTCGTTCTTGCCGTAGCCGTACGGCTTGGACTGGCCCATCGCGAGGATCTTGCCGGTGCCGGGCTCGACGAGGGTGGAGGCCGCGGCGACCTTGTCGGACTTGTAGATGTGGTCCTTGAGCGAATCCTGCACCGACTTCTGGGCCTGCGGCTCCATCGTGGTCCGGATGGTCAGGCCGCCCTGGTTCCAGATCTTCGCCCGGGCCTCCTTGGTCTTGCCGAAGACCGGGTTGCTGAGGAAGACGCGCTCGACGTACTTGCAGAAGAAGCTGGAGTCCTTCACCGCCGTGATGCAGCCGTTCTTCGGCTGACGGACCTTCAGGCCCAGCGGCTTCTCCTTGGCCGCGTCGGCGTCGGCCTGTGAGACGTCCCCGACCTCGGCCATGCGCTGCAGCACGGTGTTGCGCCGCTTGGTGGCCTCGGCCTCGTCGTTGATCGGGTCGTACCGGCTGGGCGACTGCACGATGCCCGCGAGGAGGGCCGACTCGGCGAGGGTCAGGTTCTTGGCGTGCTTGGAGAAGTAGCGCTGGGCGGCGGCCTCGACGCCGTAGGCCTGCTGGCCGAAGAACGTGATGTTCAGGTAGTTCTCGAGGATCCTCTTCTTGCCGAGCTCCTCCTCCACCTGGATCGCGTACTTCAGCTCCTTGATCTTGCGGCCGATGGTCTGCTGGGTGGCCTGCGCGACCTTCGTCGGGTCGTCGCCGGCCTCCTCGACGAAGACGTTCTTCACGTACTGCTGCGTGAGCGTGGACGCGCCCTCGGACACGCCGCCGCTCTGCGCGTTCTTGTTGAGCGCGCGGAGGATGCCCTTCAGGTCCACCGCGCCGTGCTGGTAGAAGCGCGAGTCCTCGATCGCGACGATCGCCTTCTGCATGTACGGCGAGACGTCCTTGAGGTCGACCACCGTGCGGTTGCGCGAGTAGACCGTGGCGATCTGGCCGCCCTCGGCGTCGAGGATGGTGGTGCGCTGGCTCAGCGGGGGCGTCTTGAGGTTGGCCGGGAGCTCGTCGAAGCTCTCCACCGACCCCTTCGCGGTCAGGCCCAGCGCACCGACGGCAGGCAGCGCGATGCCGGCCAGGACGGCTCCCGAGAGCACACTGACACCGAGGAACTTGGCGGCCTGCTGCGTTGCCGTCAGACCGCCGCCCGAGCGCTTCTTTGGCATAGGGGCAGCCTACGTTCTCATTCACCGGACACGCGTACAGGCCTTGGCCTAAGCTGCTCTCAACTGTCACAGCAGTAGGGCCACGTATCAATACGTCCGGCGACCCCGAATCGTTCCGGAGGTTCCCCAACTTTTTTGGTGGGGGCGTGTCCGAATCCGCCTTGTGTGTCAGTCGGCGTCCGATGTGACCCAACAGAACTGTCCTGGTTTGCCGGGAAAGTCATGTATGTCGCAGGCTCACTCCCCCGGGTGATCTGCCGCTTACGCATAGTCCGTTCGGGCCATTCAAGATTGGGCCCGAAGGGGGTGTTGCGCTGTGCCCACCTTCCGTAACGTCCTCAACTGGCGGCGGTGAATATGCCGCTGCCGCCGTGGGGGAGCCTCGATTCGGGAGAGGACGGCGCCGGTATGGGCTGGGTAGTCGACTGGAGTGCGCAGGCGGCCTGCCGCACTACCGATCCGGACGAACTGTTCGTTCAGGGAGCAGCGCAGAACAGGGCCAAGGCGGTGTGCACCGGATGCCCGGTGCGCACGGAGTGCCTGGCCGACGCGCTCGACAACCGCGTCGAGTTCGGCGTGTGGGGAGGAATGACCGAGCGGGAGCGCCGCGCACTGCTGCGCAGGCGGCCCACCGTGACCTCCTGGCGCCGACTGCTGGAGACCGCGCGGACGGAGTACGAGCGCGGGGTGGGCATCCTGCCCCTCGACAGCGACGAGGTGTACGAGAACTACGCGGCGGTGAGCTGAGGGGGGGCACCCCCCTGGACCTACGCGGCGCTGAGGGGGGCACCCCCCCTGGACCTACGCGGCGCTGAGGGGGGCACCCCCTGGACCTACGCGGCGCTGAGCTGAGGGGACACCCCCGGCTCAGTCGTCGGCCGTCTCGGGCAGCTCCGGCCGGTTGGCCGCGAGCCGGTCCCCGATGTTCCGCAGCCCCGCGAGGTCGTGTACGTCGCCGGGCAGCGCGGCCACTTCGGCCACCGCCACCTCGGGGTGCAGCGCGGTGAAGCGGTCACGCGTGCGCTGCTCCCGGGAGAGCAGTTGCATACGTTCCGCGTGCAGCCTCAACAAGCCCGCCGTGAGTCCTTCGACGCCCAGAACCGCCTGATCCGCGCTGGGGGAGTCGGTCTCGGAAGCGGGGGGCTCTGCGTCGGCGGAAGCGGGAGGTTCTGAACTGCCGTACGTGTCGGGAGAGTTACGAAGTCCAGCTTTCCCGCCGTCCTGATCCACAATGCGGGTCTCTTCAAGATTTTCCGCGGCGGCGAGCGCCCGCTCGGCCGACAGCCGGCCGGCGCCGCTGCCGTGGACCCGGTTGAGCACCAGACCGGCGAGCGGCATGTCCTCGGCGGCGAGCCGCTCCACGAAGTACGCCGCTTCCCGCAGCGCGTCCCGCTCCGGCGCCGCCACCACCAGGAACGCCGTCCCGGGCGCCTGGAGCAGCTTGTACGTGGCGTCCGCGCGGGTGCGGAACCCGCCGAAGGTGGTGTCCATCGCGGCCACGAACGTCTGGACGTCCTTCAGGAGCTGACCGCCGAGCAGCTTGCCGAGGGTGCCGGTCATCATCGACATCCCGACGTTCAGGAACTTCATCCCGGCGCGCCCACCCAGCTTGGCCGGCGCCGTCAGCAGCCGGATCAGCCGCCCGTCCAGGAAGGACCCCAGCCGCTTGGGCGCGTCCAGGAAGTCGAGCGCCGAGCGGGACGGCGGCGTGTCGACCACGATCAGGTCCCACTCGTCCCGCGCCCGCAGCTGCCCCAGCTTCTCCATCGCCATGTACTCCTGCGTGCCCGCGAAGCCCGCCGAGAGCGACTGGTAGAAGGGGTTGTTCAGGATCGTGGCCGCCCGCTCGGCGTCCGCGTGCGCCTCGACGATCTCGTCGAAGGTGCGCTTCATGTCGAGCATCATCGCGTGCAGCTCGCCGTCGCCGTCGACGCCCTTCACCCGGCGCGGGGTGTTGTCGAGCGAGTCGATGCCCATCGACTGGGCGAGCCGGCGCGCCGGGTCGATCGTCAGCACCACGACCTTCCGTCCCCGTTCGGCCGCCCGCAGGCCCAGAGCCGCCGCGGTGGTCGTCTTGCCGACCCCGCCCGAGCCGCAGCACACCACGATGCGGGTCTTCGGGTCGTCGATCAGCGGATCGAGGTCGAGCACCCGCGCGGGGGACAGACGGTGGTGCCCGCGGTCCTGGGCCGGGTCCGGACTCATGACATCCCCTGCTTCCGCAGCTCGGTGGCCAGTTCGTACAGACCCGCCAGGTCCATGCCCTCGGCGAGCAGCGGCAGTTCGTGCAACGGCAGGCCCAGCTCGCCCAGGACGCCACGCTGCTCCTGCTCCAGCGCATACCGCTCGGCGTACTCCTCGGCCTGCCCCAGCAGGGGATCCACCAGCCGCTCGGCGTGCCCACCGCGCCGCGCCCCGCCCAGCCCGGCGGCGGACAGCGACCGGGCCACGGCGGTGCGCGGAACGCTCCGTACGAGGTCCAGGTCGGCCGCGTCCAGCAGCTGGGGGCGCACCATGTTCACGACGACCCGCCCCACCGGCAGCCGCGCGGAGCGCAGTTCGGCGATCCCGTCCGCGGTCTCCTGGACGGGCATCTCCTCCAGCAGCGTCACCAGGTGCACGGCCGTCTCCGCCGACTTCAGCACCCGCATCACGGCCTGCGCCTGATTGTGTATCGGCCCGATCTTCGCGAGACCGGCGACCTCGTCGTTGACGTTGAGGAAGCGGGTGATGCGGCCGGTGGGCGGCGCGTCCATCACGACGTAGTCGTAGGCGAACCGTCCGGACCTGTCCTTGCGCCGCACCGCCTCGCACGCCTTGCCGGTCAGGAGTACGTCCCTCAGGCCGGGCGCGATGGTGGTGGCGAAGTCGATCGCGCCGAGCTTCTTCAGGGCCCGACCGGCTCCCCCCAGCTTGTAGAACATCTGGAGGTAGTCCAGAAGGGCCAGTTCGGGGTCTATGGCGACGGCGAACACCTCCCCGCCCCCGGGAGCGACGGCGATCTTCCGTTCCTCATAAGGCAGCGCTTCCGTCTCGAAGAGCTGCGCGATGCCCTGCCTCCCCTCGACCTCGACGAGAAGCGCCCGCTTCCCCTCTGTCGCGAGGGAGAGCGCGAGGGCCGCGGCGACCGTCGTCTTTCCGGTCCCGCCCTTACCGCTGACGACCTGGAGCCTGCTCACGTCTTCGAGCGTAACCAGTCCGCGCCCCGACCAATCGGGAGGCTGTGGATAACGGCGCCCGTCGTCGGCCACCCGGCCTGTGGACGACGTGCGCGCAGCCGTGCTCACAGCCGACGATCTGCCCCACCCGCGGCAGCGGATACAGTCGGCCCCATGACCAAGTGGGAATACGCAACCGTGCCGCTGCTCGTCCACGCCACGAAGCAGATTCTGGACACCTGGGGCGAGGACGGCTGGGAGCTCGTCCAGGTCGTGCCCGGCCCGAACAACCCCGAGCAGCTGGTGGCCTACCTGAAGCGGGAGAAGCAGGCGTGAGCGCGGTCGAGGCCCGCCTCGCCGAACTGGGGCTGACCCTGCCGGCGGTCGTGCCGCCGCTGGCCGCGTACCAGCCGGCCGTCCAGTCCGGCCCGTACGTCTTCACCGCCGGCCAGCTGCCGATGGTGGACGGCAAGCTGCCGGTCACCGGCAAGGTCGGCGCGGAGGTCACCCCGGAGGAGGCCAAGGAGCTGGCGCGTACGTGCGCGCTGAACGCCCTCGCGGCCGTCAAGTCGGTCGCGGGCGACCTGGACCGTGTCGCGCGCGTGGTGAAGGTCGTGGGCTTCGTCGCCTCGGCCGCCGACTTCACGGGCCAGCCGGCCGTCCTGAACGGCGCGAGCGAGCTGCTGGGCGCGGTCCTCGGCGACAAGGGCGTGCACGCGCGCAGCGCGGTCGGCGTGGCGGTGCTGCCGCTGGACGCGCCGGTCGAGGTGGAGATCCAGGTGGAGCTGGTTCAGGCGTAAGCCCTCTTCAGGACCGGTGACCGCTCGCTCCAGGAGAAGTGATCAACGCCTGCCGCGCCGGTGATCGCTCTCTTGCGGGCAAGTGATCGTCGCCTCTCGAACATCCGCTCACTACGGGATAGCCTCGCGCCCATGGCGAATGGGCAGTGGTACCCCGCGGACTGGCCGGACCTCATCCGGGCGCTCGCGGACGGCACGCTCACTCCGGTCACCCCGAAGCGAGCGGCCACCGTGATGCTCCTGAAGGACACCGACACCGGCCCGGCCGTCCACATGCTGCGCAGACGCGCCTCCATGGCCTTCGCCGGAGGCGCGTACGCCTATCCGGGCGGTGGCGTCGACCCCCGCGACGACGACCGCCACGTCCGCTGGGCGGGCCCCACGCGCGCGTGGTGGGCGAACCGGCTCGGCGTCGACGACACGGCGGCCCAGGCGATCGTCTGCGCGGCCGTACGGGAGACGTACGAGGAGGCCGGTGTCCTGCTCGCCGGGCCGACCCCGGACTCCGTCGTCGGCGACACCACGGGCGAGGACTGGGAGACCGACCGCGCGGCCCTCGTCGCGCGCGAGACGTCCTTCGCCGAGTTCCTCGACCGCCGCGGCCTGGTCCTGCGCTCCGACCTGCTGGGCGCTTGGACCCGCTGGATCACCCCGGAGTTCGAACCCCGCCGCTACGACACCTGGTTCTTCGTGGCCGCGCTCCCTGAGGGCCAGCGCACCCGCAACGCCTCCACGGAGGCGGACCGCACGGTGTGGATCCGGCCCGAGGACGCGGCCGCCGGGTACGACAAGGGCGAGCTGCTGATGATGCCGCCCACCATCGCCACGCTGCGCCGGCTGACCGCGTACGCCACGGCCGCCGACGCCCTGGCCGCCGCCCCCGGGTGCGACCTCACGCCCGTCCTGGCCGAGGCCCGCCTGGACGCCGGCGAGATCGTGCTCACCTGGCCCGGCCACGACGAGTTCACCAAGCACATCCCGACGGGTGGAGCCCCCGCATGACGGACGCAGCAGCCCTTCCCGGCCAGCCCCGCGGCGGCGTTCTCTCCGGCCCCGCCACCGCGCGGTCCTTCAACGTCCTCGCGCCCAACGCCTCCGCGATGACCCTGGACGGCACCAACACCTGGATCCTCTCCGAGCCCGACTCCGCGCTCGCGGTCGTCGTCGACCCGGGCCCGCTGGACGACGGACACCTCCGCACGGTCGTCGACACGGCCGAGAAGGCCGGCAAACGCGTCGCCCTGACCCTGCTGACCCACGGCCACCCCGACCACGCCGAGGGCGCCGCCCGCTTCGCCGAGCTGACCGGCACGAAGGTGCGGGCCCTGGACCCGGCGCTGCGGCTCGGCGACGAGGGCCTGGCGGCTGGGAACGTGATCACGGTGGACGGCCTGGAACTGAGGGTCGTACCGACGCCCGGCCACACCTCGGACTCCCTCTCCTTCCACCTCCCGGCCGACCAGGCGATCCTCACGGGCGACACGGTCCTCGGCCGCGGTACGACGGTCGTGGCGCACCCCGACGGCCGCCTGGGCGACTATCTGGACACCCTGCGGCGGCTCAGGTCCCTCACCGTCGACGACGGCGTGCACACGGTCCTCCCGGGCCACGGGCCCGTCCTGGAGGACGCCCAAGGCGTCGTGGAGTACTACCTCGCCCACCGCGCCCACCGCCTCGCCCAGGTCGAGACGGCCGTCGAGGACGGCTACCGCACCCCGTCCGAGGTCGTCGCCCACGTCTATGCCGACGTGGACCGCTCCCTGTGGCCGGCGGCGGAGCTGTCGGTACGGGCACAGATGGAATACCTCGAGGAGCACGGGCTCATCTAGCCAGTCGTCTGACCGGGCCGAGCGGCTTTCACGCCGTGCACGCGCGCGTACTCCTCCGCGAGCCACGGCCCGAGGTCGTCGACGTAGGACGTGAGGACGTCCGCGTCCCCGGTCGGCTCGTAGCCGCGCACCGCCGCCGTCCGCAGCTGCTCCGCCCGCGCGGGGTAGTACCCGGCGAAGGCCTCGGCCATCTCGTGGAGGTCGCTGGTCCAGCCGTTCCAGCGGGGCATGACGAGCGTGAACCCTGTGCGGACCAGACGCCGGGACATGAACCGTACGAGCGGCCTCCGGGCCTCCTCGCTGTCCTCGGCGGCGGCGATCCGCTCACGCCACCGCGGGAGGTGCAGCGCGAGGTCGCCGTTGGTCTCGCGGGCGAGCAGGGAGTCGGGCCGGTAGCGGGGCAGGGACGCGGCGAGATCCTCACCGAGCAGCGGGGTGCACAGGCAGGCGACGAACCACCCCAGGTCGTGCGTCTCCAGGTCGCTCAGCGCTTGCGCGCGGCTGACCAGCAGGGCTCCGCCACCGTCGACCTGCGGGAACTGCTCGTCGACGGCCTCTTCCAGGGCGCGGGCGCCGGCCCGGTCGGCGTCGGTCGGCTCCTCGTGCAGGGCGATCAGCAGGTCCAGGTCACTGCGTCCCACGCGCGCGGTGCCGCGCGGAATCGACCCGTAGAGGTACGCGCTGTGCATGCGCGTGCCGAACACGTCCGCCAGCCGGTCCCGCACGGCGGCGACGACGGGGCGGAAGGGGGCGGGGACGCGCGCGAGGGAGCCTTCGCGCGCGATGTACCCCTCCGAGTCCAGTCCGGGACGGCTCATTCCTGCGGAGCCCCCGGCTCCGGTCCCCGGATACGGGCGCCGTGTCAGCGCGACCGCTTCGCCAGGCGCTCCACGTCCAGCAGGATCACCGCACGGGCCTCCAGGCGGAGCCACCCGCGCCCGGCGAAGTCCGCCAGCGCCTTGTTGACCGTCTCGCGCGAGGCACCGACCAGCTGGGCCAGCTCCTCCTGCGTCAGGTCGTGCACGACGTGGATGCCCTCCTCGGACTGCACGCCGAAGCGGCGGGAGAGGTCCAGCAGGGCGCGGGCCACACGGCCGGGGACGTCCGAGAAGACGAGGTCGGACATCGCGTCGTTGGTCTTGCGCAGTCGGCGGGCCACGGCGCGCAGCAGCGCGGAGGCCACCTCGGGGCGGGCGTTCAGCCAGGGCTGGAGGTCGCCGTGGCCCAGACCGAGCAGCTTGACCTCGGTGAGCGCGGTCGCCGTCGCCGTACGCGGGCCCGGGTCGAAGAGCGACAGCTCGCCGATGAGCTCGCTGGGTCCGACCACCGCCAGCATGTTCTCCCGGCCGTCCGGGGATGTGCGGTGGAGCTTTACCTTGCCCTCGGTGACGACGTAGAGCCGGTCACCGGGGTCGCCTTCGTGGAACAGCGAGTCGCCGCGTGCGAGGGTCACCTCACTCATGGAGGCGCGAAGCTCCGCGGCCTGCTCGTCGTCGAGAGCCGCGAAGAGCGGGTTGCGCCGCAGAACGTCGTCCACGAGTTCTCTCCTTGTCGACCTGCTCAGGGGATCTTGCTTCCCCTTGGTACCAGGGGACCCTGGTGCCCATTTTGCCGGACGGTCCAAACAGTGTGATCTGTCACAAGGATGCCGTACACGTGTCCCGGGGTAAGCGGCAGGGGTCCAATTGGACGCCGATCTTCAGGGTCCGGGGCGGATGTCGGTGCCTGGCTTTAGGCTGGCCGGGTGTCCAAAACGCCGGTGAGAGCACAGGCCAAGGGGGCTGCGCGGGTGGTTGTACGTCGCGATTCCGCTGTGGGCGAACAAGCGTCCGGCGGCGACAGGAAAACGGCAAAGGCGGCAAAGGGAGTGGCGGCTGCGAAGAAAGCGGCAGCGGCCGCGAAGAAGAACACGGTCGCCCCTGCGAGAAAGCCTCCCAAGGAGGAGTCCCGCACGGCTCTCGTCCGCCGCGCCCGCCGTATCAACCGCGAGCTCGCCGAGGTCTACCCGTACGCGCACCCCGAGCTGGACTTCGAGAACTCCTTCCAGCTGCTTGTCGCCACCGTGCTCTCCGCGCAGACCACGGACCTCAGGGTCAACCAGACGACCCCCGCCCTCTTCGCCAAGTACCCCACCCCCGAGGACCTGGCCGCCGCCAACCCTGAGGAGGTCGAGGAGATCCTCCGCCCGTGCGGCTTCTTCCGGGCCAAGACCAAGTCGGTGATGGGCCTGTCGAAGGCCCTGGCCGAGGAGTTCGACGGTGAGGTGCCCGGCCGTCTGGAGGACCTCGTCAAGCTGCCCGGCGTCGGCCGCAAGACCGCCTTCGTGGTCCTCGGCAACGCGTTCGGCCGGCCCGGCATCACCGTGGACACGCACTTCCAGCGGCTGGTGCGGCGCTGGCAGTGGACCGAGGCGACCGACCCGGACAAGATCGAGGCGGCGATCGGCGCGCTCTTCCCCAAGAGTGAGTGGACGATGCTCTCGCACCACGTGATCTTCCACGGCCGCCGGATCTGCCACGCCCGCAAGCCGGCCTGCGGTGCCTGCCCCATCGCCCCGCTCTGCCCGGCGTTCGGTGAGGGCGAGACGGACCCCGAGAAGGCGAAGAAGCTGCTCAAGTACGAAAAGGGCGGCTTCCCCGGTCAGCGCCTGAAGCCCCCGCAGGCGTACCTGGACGCGGGCGGCAAACCGGCGCCGCCGCTGAGGGCCGGATGACGGGACGCGCGGGCCCGGCGGAACGATCTCGGGCAGGTCGGGCGTTGAGTACGGCAGAACGACGGGGGTGGCGATGACACGCGCGAGCAACACACAGGGCGGTCCGGTGACGCTCAGCAAGGACGGACTGCCCGCCTGGCTGGACCCGGTGGTGCACGCCGTCGAGACGGTCGAGCCGCTCCAGCTGAGCCGCTTCCTGCCCCCGGCGGACGGCGCCGGACGCCAGTCGGCCGTCCTCATCCTCTTCGGCGAGGGCGAGCGCGGCCCCGAGCTGCTGCTCATGGAGCGGGCCGGATCGCTGCGCTCCCACGCCGGCCAGCCCTCGTTCCCCGGCGGTGCCCTCGACCCGGAGGACGGGGACCCCAAGGGTGACGGCCCGCTGCGGGCCGCCCTGCGCGAGGCCGAGGAGGAGACCGGCCTCGACCCGGCCGGCGTCCAGCTCTTCGGTGTGCTGCCCAAGCTGTACATCCCGGTCAGCAGCTTCGTCGTCACCCCGGTGCTGGGCTGGTGGCACGAGCCCAGCCCCGTCGGAGTGGTCGACCCCAACGAGACCGCCCGTGTCTTCACCGTCCCCGTGGCGGATCTCACGGACCCCGCCAACCGCGCCACCACCGTCCACCCCAGCGGCCACCGAGGACCGGCATTTCTGGTCGAATCGGCCCTCGTGTGGGGTTTCACGGCAGGCGTGATCGACAGACTCCTGCACTACGCGGGCTGGGAACGCCCCTGGGACCGCGAGAAGCAGGTCCCGCTCGACTGGCGGTCATGACAGGGTGAACCCCGTGCTGTGTCTTCCTGGGGGCGTTGTGTCCGATTTGCCGCTTCGCGGCGGGCCGGACCCCCGGCCGACCTGGGTGACCGCGAACTGATGAGGCGAGGCTTGAAGCGGTGAACGTGCTGGACATCCTGTTGCTGGTCGCCGCCGTGTGGTTCGCGATCGTCGGTTACCGCCAGGGCTTCGTCGTCGGGATCCTGTCGGTGACCGGTTTCCTGGGCGGCGGCCTCGTCGCCGTCTACGTACTCCCCGTGATCTGGGACGCGCTGACCGAAAACGCCGAGGTGAGCACCACCGCCGCCGTCGTCGCGGTCGTCGTCGTGATCGTCTGCGCCTCGGTCGGCCAGGCCCTGACCACCCACCTCGGCAACAAGCTGCGCCGGTACATCACCTGGTCCCCGGCCCGCGCCCTGGACGCGACGGGCGGCGCCCTCGTCAACGTCGTGGCGATGCTGCTCGTCGCCTGGCTGATCGGTTCCGCCCTCGCCGGCACCACCCTGCCGACGCTGGGCAAGGAGGTCCGCAGCTCCAAGGTGCTGCTCGGCGTCTCCCGGGCACTGCCGAACCAGGCCGACACCTGGTTCGCGGACTTCTCCTCCGTCCTCGCTCAGAACGGCTTCCCGCAGGTCTTCAGCCCGTTTTCCAACGAGCCGATCAAGGACGTCGAGCCGCCCGACCCGGCCCTCGCGGGCAGCCCCGTGGCCAGCCGCGCCCAGCGTTCCATCGTCAAGGTCATGGGCACCGCCCAGAGCTGCGGCAAGGTCCTGGAGGGCACCGGCTTCGTCTTCGGCGAGCGCCGCGTCATGACCAACGCGCACGTCGTGGGTGGCGTCGACGAGCCCACCGTCCAGATAGGCGGTGAGGGCAGGAAGTACGACGCGACCGTCGTCCTCTACGACTGGAAGCGCGACATCGCGGTACTCGACGTACCGAACCTGAACGCGCCCACCCTGCAGTTCACGTCGAAGGACGCGGCGAGCGGCGACGGTGCCATCGTGGCCGGCTTCCCGGAGAACGGGTCGTACGACGTGCGCTCCGCGCGCGTGCGCGGGCGCATCACGGCCAACGGCCCGGACATCTACCACCGCGGCACCGTCCGCCGTGACGTCTACTCGCTGTACGCGATCGTCCGCCAGGGCAACTCCGGCGGCCCGCTGCTCACGCCCGACGGCAAGGTGTACGGAGTGGTCTTCGCGAAGTCCCTCGACGACGCCGACACCGGCTACGCGCTCACCGCGGACGAGATCCAGCAGGCCATCACCCAGGGACGCGCCGCGAACCAGCAGGTGGACAGCGACAGCTGTGCCCTCTGAACGCGTTGCCGTGCCCTCTGAAAACCTGTGACGGAGGGGCGTCAGCCTCGAGGGTGACGCAGTCGTACCGAGACCCAGCGGGCCCGGCGGCGCAGGATGCGCGGGATGCCCACCCTGAGGTCCGTGCCCTCTTGCGGGGCACCGCCCCGCTGGTGGGAGCTCAGGCCTGAGGCCGAGCGGCGATTGCGTGCTGCGTCACTGTAGTCGTGCGTCCAGCCCATACCCCGACGTCTGCCCCTGCCCCAAGGTCGATAACCGCCTGCGCGCCCCCCAATTGGCCTATGCGCCAGGCAATTGGCTGTTCGTCGGACAGGTGTTCAGGTGGTGGATACCGGCCGCAGCGATTCGGTCACCGATCGGGTTCGGGATCCTTCAGCCAATTGATCAGTTCGGTGGAGAAAGCGACCGGATCCTCCTCGTGCGGGAAGTGTCCGAGCCCGTCGAACAGCCGCCAGCGGTACGGCGCTTCGACGTACTCCCCGGAACCGGCCGCGCTGCGCGTGCGCATCACGGGGTCGAGCGAGCCGTGCAGATGCAGCGTCGGCACCCGCACCGGCCGCTTCATGCGCCGGTTGAACTGGATGCCGTCGGGCCTCGCGATCGAGCGGACCAGCCAGCGGTACGGCTCGACCGAGCAGTGCGCCGTGGAGGGAATGCAGATGGCCCGCTGGTACGTCTCCACCGCCTCGTCGTCCGGCAGGCGTGGCCCGGACCACTCCCGGATCAGCCGGCCCACCAGCGCGCCGTCGTCGGCGGTGAGCTGCCGCTCGGGGATCCAGGGCCGCTGGAATCCCCAGACATAGGAACCGGCGCGCGTCTGCTTGACGTCCGCGAGCATCGCCGAGCGCCAGCGCCGGGGGTGCGGCATCGAGGCGACCGCGAGCCGCCGTACGAGCTTGGGGCGCATCGCGGCCGCCGTCCACGCCAGGTAGCCGCCCAGGTCGTGGCCGACCAGCGCGGCGTCCGGCTCGCCGAGGGAGCGGATCACGCCGGTGACGTCGAGGGCGAGGTTGGCGGGATCGTAGCCGCGCGGGGTGCGGTCGCTGCCGCCGACGCCCCGCAGGTCCATGGCGACGGCGCGGAAGCCCGCGTCGGCGAGTGCCACGAGCTGGTGCCGCCAGGCCCACCAGAACTGCGGGAAGCCGTGCAGGAGCAGCACCAGCGGCCCGTCGCCCACCTCGGCGATGTGGAAGCGGGCGCCGTTCGCGGCGACCTCCCGGTGCGTCCAGGGCCCGTCCGGGCGTACGACCGAAGCGGGTTGCGCCCAAGGAGTGGCGGGGTCCGTCATGACGACGAGCGTGCCACAGCCTCGATGGCCTCCGGCACGCGGTCCTTCGGAAGCTCCGGGCGCGGGTGCGGCTTGGCGTTCTGCAGGACGCCCGCCGACTCCTTCATCGACGCGGCGACCTTCTGCGGGCCCTTGCTCTTCTTGGCCTTCTTCGCGAAGACCACGCCGATCAGCGCGAGCAGGCCCGCGAGGAGCACGTTGGCCGCGAAGGACAGCAGGAAGCAGACGCCGAGGTTCCAGTCGCTCCAGGTCCGGATGCCGTACGCCAGGGCGAAGTTCAGCATCGGCAGCGAGAACACCAGGACCGCGCCGGCCAGCGAGAAGGCGCCGCCGCTCGTCGCGCCGCGCTTGACGTCCTGCTTGAGCTGCGCCTTCGCCAGCGCGATCTCGTCGTGGACCAACGCCGACAATTCGGTCGTCGCCGACGCGAACAGCTGGCCGATGCTGCGTTCGGCGCCGACCGGGCTGCCGTCGGGTGCGCTCATCGCGGTCTCTCCCTTTTCTGTCTGACTTCTGCCTGTCTGACGTCGGCCTGCCTGGCTTCCCTCTGCCTGGCTTCTGCCCGACCGGCCCGTTTGAACGGTCCTGTCTTTTGTACCGTCCCGTCAGATCATGCCGGACCGTCGTTGTCCTCGCCTGCCCCGCCCGGTACTTCGGCAAGCCCGTGGCGTGTCGCGGCCTCCCGTTCGGCGGCCTCGGCGGCCTTCTGCTCGGCGATGCGGCGGTGTTCGGCGGCCTTGCGGTCGTGGATGTCGGCCATCCGCAGGTGGTACGCCGGGTCGTCCTGCTCGTAGATGTCCGGAATGCCGTCGAGGTCCTCGTCGCGTTCCTCGTCCTCGAACAGCGCGCGGTACCTGGCGTTGCGCAGCTTCAGCAGGACCGTCGCCACGGTCGCTGCGACGAGGGAGCCCACGAGCACGGACGCCTTCACCTCCTCGGTCAGCGCCGCGTCGCCCTCGAAGGCGAGTTCGCCGATGAGCAGCGAGACGGTGAAGCCGATGCCGGCCAGACAGGCCACGGCGAACACGTCGGCCCAGGCGAGGTCCTCGCTGAGCGACGCACTTGTGAAGCGGGCGGTCAGGAACGTCCCGCCGAAGATGCCGACCGTCTTGCCGACGACCAGCCCCAGCACGACCCCGAGGGTCTCCGGCTGGGTGAACACGTCGCCGAGCGTGCTGACGGAGACGGTGACACCGGCGCTGAACAGCGCGAACAGCGGCACGGCGAGGCCCGCCGAGAGGGGACGCACCAGGTGCTCGATGCGCCCGCCCAGGGAGTGTTCCTCGCCCTCGCGGGTCGTGCAACGCAGCATCAGGCCCATGGCGACGCCCGCGATGGTCGCGTGGATACCGCTGTTGTACATCAGCCCCCAGATGACCAGGGCGAGCGGGACGTACACGTACCAGCCGCGTACGCCCTTGCGCAGCAGCAGCCAGAAGACGGCGAGGCCGACGACCGCGCCGCCCAGCGCGGCGAAGTTCAGGTCGTCCGTGAAGAAGACCGCGATGATCAGGATCGCGAACAGGTCGTCGACGACGGCCAGCGTCAGCAGGAAGGCGCGCAGCGCGCTCGGCAGGGACGTCCCGATGACGGCGAGCACGGCGAGCGCGAAGGCGATGTCGGTGGCGGTGGGTACGGCCCAGCCGTCGGTCGAGCCGCCACCGGTGAGGTTGGTGAGGGTGTAGACGAGCGCCGGTACGGCCATGCCGCACAGGGCGGCCACCACCGGCAGCACGGCGGCCTTGGGGTCCCGGAGGTCACCGGCGACCAGTTCGCGCTTGAGCTCGATGCCGGCGACGAAGAAGAAGACGGCGAGGAGGCCGTCGGCGGCCCAGTGCTCGATCGACAGGTCCAGGCCCAGGGCCGCGGGGCCGAGGTGGTAGTGGCTGACGGTCTCGTAGCTGTCGTGCAGCGCCGGTACGTTCGCCCAGACCAGCGCGGCGATCGCGGCGACGAGCAGCAGCACGCCACCGACCGTCTCGGTGCGCAGCGCGTCCGCGACATAGGTCCGCTCCGGCAGGGACAGACGTCCGAGAACCTTGCGGGGAGCGGGGGTGCGGGGCGCGGCCACGGGGGAGACCTCCGGTCGGTGGGCAGGACGCTACACATGCCGACCAGACTTCCCGGCGCACCTGTTTTGTTCAGTCTATCCAACGTGCGTGGGGAGGAATCCGGCGATTCCTACGTTAGGTGCGAAAAGAGCACCCGGCGCACTGGTTGCCGGGTGCCCCTTCCGTCGTATCTCAGTCCTCGCTCGGCTGTCCTGGCTCGGCTAGTCCTCGCTGGGCGCTGCCGGCAGCTTCGCCTGGATGAGGTCCATGACCGTGGAGTCGGTCAGGGTGGTGACATCACCGAGCTGGCGGTTCTCGGCGACGTCCCGCAGCAGGCGCCGCATGATCTTGCCGGAGCGCGTCTTCGGCAGTTCGGCCACCGGCAGGATCCGCTTCGGCTTGGCGATCGGGCCGAGCGTGGCACCGACGTGGCCCCGCAGATTGGCGACGAGCTGCTCGTCCTCGGCGTTCGCCGTGCCGCGCAGGATCACGAAGGCGACGATCGCCTGCCCCGTCGTCTCGTCCACCGCGCCGACCACGGCCGCCTCGGCGACCGACGGGTGGGACACGAGGGCCGACTCGACCTCGGTGGTGGAGATGTTGTGGCCCGACACGAGCATCACGTCGTCGACGCGCCCGAGCAGCCAGATGTCCCCGTCGTCGTCCTTCTTCGCCCCGTCACCGGCGAAGTACTTGCCCTCGAACCGCGACCAGTAGGTGTCGAGGAAGCGCTGGTCGTCGCCCCAGATGGTGCGCAGCATCGACGGCCACGGCTCGGTCAGCACCAGGTAGCCACCGCCGCCGTTCGCAACCTCGTTCGCCTCGTCGTCCACGACGGTCGCGGAGATACCGGGCAGCGGCGTCTGGGCGGAACCGGGCTTGGTCGCGGTGACGCCCGGCAGCGGCGAGATCATCATCGCGCCGGTCTCGGTCTGCCACCACGTGTCGACGATCGGCGTCCTGTCCCCGCCGATGTTCTTGCGGTACCAGATCCACGCCTCGGGGTTGATCGGCTCGCCCACGGAGCCCAGCACGCGCAGGCTGCTGAGGTCGAACTTCGCGGGGATGTCGTCGCCCCACTTCATGAACGTACGGATGGCCGTGGGCGCCGTGTAGAGGATCGTCACCCCGTACTTCTGCACGATCTCCCAGAACCTGCCCTGGTGCGGGCTGTCCGGCGTGCCCTCGTACATGACCTGGGTCGCGCCGTTGGCCAGCGGCCCGTACACGATGTACGAGTGCCCGGTGACCCAGCCGACGTCGGCGGTGCACCAGTACACGTCCGACTCCGGCTTGAGGTCGAAGACGGCGTGGTGGGTGTACGCCGTCTGCGTGAGGTAGCCGCCGGAGGTGTGCAGGATGCCCTTCGGCTTACCCGTCGTACCGGACGTGTAGAGGATGAACAGCGGGTGCTCGGCCTCGAACGCCTCCGGGGTGTGCTCGGCGGACTGCCGCTCGACGATCTCGTGCCACCACACGTCCCGCTCGTCGTTCCAGGCGACCTCCTGGCCCGTACGACGGACCACGAGCACGTGCTCGACGTTGTCGACCTTGGTGATCGCCTCGTCGACGGCCGGCTTCAGCGCGCCCGGCTTGCCGCGCCGCCAGCCGCCGTCGGACGTGATGACGACCTTGGCGTCGGCGTCCTCGATGCGCTTCGCCAGCGCGTCCGCCGAGAAGCCGCCGAAGACGACCGAGTGCGCGGCGCCGATACGGGCGCAGGCCAGCATCGCGATCGCAGTCTCGGGGATCATCGGCATGTAGACGGCGACCCGGTCGCCCGCCTGAACTCCCAGCTCCAGCAGGGCGTTCGCGGCCTTGGAGACCTCGTCCTTGAGCTCGGCGTAGGTGATGGCGCGGCCGTCGCCGGGCTCGCCCTCGAAGTGGATGGCGACCCGGTCGCCGTTCCCGGCCTCGACATGCCGGTCGACGCAGTTGTACGCCACGTTCAGCGTGCCGTCCTTGAACCACTTGGCGAACGGCGGGTTCGACCAGTCCAGCGTCTCGGTCGGCTCCTTGGCCCAGGTCAGCCGCCGGGCCTGCTCGGCCCAGAAGCCGAGCCTGTCAGCCTTGGCCTGTTCATACGCCTCCGCCGTGACGTTGGCGTTCGCGGCCAGCTCGGCGGGTGGCGCGAACCTGCGCTCTTCCTTGAGCAGGTTGGCCAGGCTTTCGTTGCTCACGACATCTCCCTTTCGAAGGGTGTCCGTTGTGTCCCAGGCCACAGCTCATCAGACCCGGGGGCCCGGTGACAAGGGCCGATGGAAAATTGGTTTAGACCTGTGGGTGGGGTTGGCCGGTGTCCGTTCCCACGGCGTTTCCTGGTCGTCGGGGAACATTCGGGTCATCCCTTCCCACGGGTGGTGCCGCCCCACAGTTCATCGCTTGTAACGCCTCTCACATCCCGGCCCAAGTACAGGTGAAGCGCCACTCAAGCGACCGCCAAGGAGAGGGGACCAGGGAGTGCAACGGAGACGGGGCGGGCCGCCCGCGGCGGCACGCGGCCCCCAGCTCTTCGAAGAGTTCTACCGGCGCCATGTGGACGCGGTGACGTCCTTCGTGGCCCGGCGTGTCACCGACCCCCACACCGTGGCCGACCTGACCGCCGAGATCTTCCTCGCCGTCCTTGACTCGGCCCACACCTACCGCCCCGGCCGGGGCAGCGAGACGGCCTGGCTGTACGGCTTCGCGCGCAACGTCGTCTCCTCCGAGCGTCGTCGCGTGGCCCGTGAGACCCACCGCGATCTGCGTATCTCGGGACGGCGGTTGCTGGAGACTCGTCGGCCTACGCGGTCGACCGGCACTCCGACGGCAGCGTCACCCTCACCATCCGGGACCTGGACTTTACGGATGACGCCGAGCACGAACTCGCCGCCCGACTTCGGTCCGCCGGCATTGAGGTGGACATCCAGAACCACGATTTCGGCTACCAGTGCCGCCAGCCCCGGGGCGACCTCCTGAGTCGGTTCGACTTCCTCCGACTCGTCCCCGACAAGCCCTCCCCGACCTCACGGAGCTCACGGACCGAGCAGAGCAAGCCCCACCCGAGCCGCACTTCCCCCGCACCCTGGCAGATGACCCTCCGACCCGGTGACACGCCGGCCTTCGAGAACTGGGACTACGGCCCCACCAGGGGTACCGACGTCGGCCCCCAGGTCTTCAGCCTCTACGCGGTCAAGGGCGAACTGAAGCCCTGCGTAACGGAGAAGGCCCCCGGGCACGCCCCACCAGCCTCCCCGTCCTCCTGATTCTGGCCCGGTGACCGCGGCCCCTGGCCTGGGGCCGCGCCGCGCCGCGCGGGGCAGGCTCAGGCGGACAGGCCTGCCTCCGTCCCCCGCACGTGGTCGAACACCTCCTCTGCGTCCACCTCGCTGAGCAGGTAGGCCTGAGCCTCGCCCACGTGGAAGTACATCCCGTGCAGCTCCAGCACCCCCGCGCCCAGGGCGCGCGCCACCGACTCGTGTGCCCGCAGGTGCTCCAACTGCTGGACCACGTTGGTCAGGCACAGCTGCTCGACCGCGTCGGCGGCCGCCCGCCCGGCCAGGCGGGCCCACGTCCGGCTGTCGTCGGCCATGCGCTCCAGGCTGGGCAACCCGTGGCGCAGCCACCGCTTGAGCGGGGTCCGGGCACCGCCCGGCTCGGCGTTCAGCAGGGCCTGCATGGCTCCGCAGCCGGAGTGCCCGCACACCGTGATGGACCGCACGTGCAGCACGTCCACCGCGTACTCGATCGCGGCCGCCACCGAGTCGTCCCCGCTCTCCTCACCGGGCAGCGGCACGAGGTTGCCCACGTTGCGCACCACGAACAGGTCTCCGGGACCACTGGAGGTGATCATCGAGGTGACCAGGCGCGAGTCGGCGCAGGTGAGGAAGAGCTGGGCCGGCCGCTGCCCCTCCCGTGCCAGCCGGGCCAATTCGCCCCGCACGAGCGGTGCGGTGTTGCGCTGGAAGGCGCTGATGCCGCGGAGGAGTTGGTGGCTGCTGGTGCTGGTGCTGGTGCTGGTGCTGGTTCTGCCGTTGCTGGGGTTGGTGCCTGGGGTGGGGGCGCTGTCGGTGGTGGCGGTGGTGCCGGTGGTGGCGCCTGGACCTGTGTCGTTCGGCGCCGTGTCGGTCACGGCGGTCGGGTGGGTGTCGGGCGCCGGCGTCGGCAGCGGACGCTCGCACTGGTGGTTGCGCCAGGCTGTCCAGGGTCGGCAGCGGCACTCGGCGGAGGACGTCGGCCCGGTGGTCCCGTCCTCGGTGTCGAGGTCGGCGAGAACTCCCGGCTCGGCGATCCTGATCCCGGCGCGGCGACCGGTCAGCTCCACGGAGCCGCCCTGCGCGGTGTGCGTCTTCTGCCAGTCCTGCAGTGACTCGTACGCCGCGTGGTCCATGAACGATCCGTCCAACTCCACGACGGCGTCGGCGCCTTGGGGTACGAGATGCAGAGCCCGGCTGAGCCGGGGCACCGCGAGGAACGTCAGCTGTCCTCGTACGTGTACGTAATGGACTCCTTCCTTCTCGTCGTGCGTGATCCGGGTGCGGGTGAGGCGGTGCAGGGCGACGGCGACCGCGGCGGCGATCCCCAGCGCCACGCCCTCCAGGACGCCGAGGAGGACCACCCCCAGTGTGGTGACGGCGTACACCAGCACTTCGCGGTGGCGGGTCACCGTGCGGATGTGGTGCAAGGACACCATCTGGATGCCGACGGCCATCACCAGGGCGGCGAGCGAGGCGAGCGGGATGAACTCCAGGAGCGGGACCATCAGCAGCGCGGCGACTACTACGAGAACGCCGTGCAGCATCGTGGAGTTCCGGCTCACGGCACCGGCTTGCACATTCGCCGAACTGCGCACGGCCACACCGGCGACCGGCAGTCCGCCGAGCGCGCCGGAGACGACGTTGGCGGCGCCCTGACCAAGCAGTTCGCGGTTGAGGTCGGAGCGTCCGACGCGGGCCGACAGGCCGGGACGTCCGGCGACCATCTTGTCCACGGCGACCGCGCCGAGCAGCGACTGCACGCTGCACACCAGGGTGGTGGTGAGGACGGCGGCGACGAGGCCGGCGGTCGGTCCCTCGGGGAGTCCGGCCAGCGCATGGCTGCTCCACGACGGCAAATCGACCTTGGGCAGGGTCAGCCCGGCCAGCGCGGCGGTCGCGGTCGCGGCGGCCACGGCGACGAGCGGGGTCGGCACCGTGCGCAGGACGCGCCCGGCCCGTCCCGGAATCCGGGGCCAGAGCAGCAGCAGGGTCAGGGTGAGCGCGCTCGTGGTCACCGCCGCCGGCTGCAGGCCGGCCAACTGGGCGGGCAGCGCCCTGAGGTTGGCGAGGACCGAGCTCTGCGGATTGCCGCCGAGGACGATGTGCAGTTGCGCGACGGCGATGGTGATGCCGATGCCGGCGAGCATGCCGTGCACGATGGCGGGGCTGACGGCGAGCGCGGTACGGGCCACGCGCAGGCAGCCCAGGCCGAGTTGGGCGAGTCCGGCGAGGACGGTGATGGCGCAGGTCGTGCGCCATCCGTAGCGGTGGATGAGGTCGGCGGTGACCACCGTGAGTCCGGCGGCCGGACCGCTGACCTGGAGGGGGCAGCCACCGAGCCGTCCGGCGACGATTCCGCCGACGGCCGCGGCCACGAGGCCCGCCTGGAGGGGCGCGCCGGTGGCGAGGGCGATGCCCAGGGACAGGGGCAGTGCGATCAGGAAGACCGCGATGGACGCCGAGACGTCGGCGCCCGCGACGCGGAAACGGCGGCGCCGGGTCGGTGGGGGGCCGTGGGGCCGGCGGGCACGTCCGGTGCGAGTCGAGTCGGTCGGGCGGGTGGGGGCACAGGCTGACATGTTTCCCGTCTCCTCCGGGGCAGCGCGGTCGCGGAAGGGGTGGTCCCCGCTCGACGGCGGGGCGGGTCGCGGCCGTGGGTCACGGCGTGCAGTGGCGGGATGATTCAACTCTCGGTAAATGAATCGTAATGCAGAGTAAAGGCCAAGCATGAACTTTGCGGGCAAATGGGGCAAGTAATCACCCCGACGAGTGAACTGTGCATTTGATCGGCTTGTCGTACTAATTCCTTCTCGGGCCCGTGCGACCTTGGCGGCGCTGTCGGCTCATCCCGGCGCATCACCAGAAAACGCCCTCGTTGGCGTCTGCCTGAGAGAAGGAAGTAGGTGGGCGGAACATGGCCGCCAACCAGAGAATCGCCGCGGGTGCCGTGGTCGCGGCCGTGGCCGTGTCGCTCGCCGGTTGCGCGACGGGTGCCGGCGGTTCCCACGACGCCGAGGAGGGGGCGCTCGGCCCGGGAAAGGCGAAGCAGGCCCCGGCGCCCAAGAGCGCGGTCCGGCTCATCGGCGACGGCTCCACCGCGTACACCGGAACCCAGCCTCACCTGCCCAGACCGGAGCGTCTCAGGGCCGGCCAGAAGCCCCCGCAGTTCGTGGTGTTCTCCTGGGACGGCGCCGGCGAGGACAGCCAGAAGCTGTTCTCCCACTTCCGCAAGGTGGCCAGAGCCAACCACGCCGCCATGACCTACTTCCTCAGCGGCGTGTACATGCTGCCGGAGGAGAAGCGCGACCTGTACAGGCCGCCGCAGCACTCACCGGGCCGCTCAGACATCGGCTTCAACGACGAGCAGGGCATCGCCGACACCGTGAAGCAGCTGCGCCTGGCATGGCTGGAGGGCAACGAGATCGGCACCCACTTCAACGGCCACTTCTGTGGCAAGGGCGGTGGCGTCGGTGAGTGGTCCGTCGAGGAGTGGAAGGAGGAGATCGCTCAGGCGAAGCAGTTCGTGAAGTCCTGGAAGACCAACACCGGGATGAAGAAGGCGCCCCCGCTGCCCTTCGACTACGACAAGGAGCTCGTCGGCGCCCGCACACCGTGCCTGGAGGGCCAGAAGAACTTCATGAAGGCCGCCCGCGACCTGGGCTTCCGCTACGACACCAGCGGAGTCAACGACCAGGTCTGGCCGGAGAAGAAGGAGGGCCTGTGGGACCTGTCCATGCAGCTCGTGCCCTTCCCCGGTCACTCCTACGAGCAGCTCACCATGGACTACAACTTCATGATCAACCAGTCCGGCACCACGACTCAGGGCGACCCCGGCAAGCGCGAGTTGTGGGGCGACCAGATGCGTGACGGCCTGTTGCGGGGCTTCCGGCGGGCGTACGACGGAAACCGCGCGCCGCTGATCATCGGCAACCACTTCGAGTCCTGGAACGGCGGCACCTACATGCGCGCCGTCGAGGAGGTCGTCGAGGCCGTCTGCACCAAGCCCGAGGTGCGGTGTGTCTCCTTCCGGCAGCTCGCCGACTGGTTGGACGCCCAGGACCCGAGGACGCTGGCGAAGCTGCGCACGCTGGACGTCGGCGAGGCCCCGAAGCAGGACTGGGCAGCCTTCCTGTCGGGCCGCCCGGCCCCCGCCCCCAAAGGCGCGCCGGGGGCACCGGCGTTCGGGCAGTAGCCGTCAGACGGAGGCGGCGACGCTCTCGCCGAGCACGAACCCGGGGTCGACCTGCGCCGCCAGGTCGGCTCCGGTGCGCTCGTTGCCCCAGGACTGGGCGTTCTTCAGATGGAAGTGCACCATCTGGCGCGTGTAGCGCTCCCGGTCGCGCAGTTCGTACGTGGCGTCGACGGTCGTGTGCAGCAGGCTCAGGGCGCGGCGGTTGGCGTCCTCCAGGAGCTCGAACCGGGGCGGGCGGCCCTTCTCCATGGCGCGCACCCAGTTCGAGTGCCCGACCGTCACGAGCAGGTCGTCCCCGACTTCGGAGCGGAGGAAGTCGAGGTCGTCCTGGCCCTGCACCTTGTTGCCGACGACCTTCAGTACGACGCCGAAGTCTCGGGCGTACTCCTTGTACTGGCGATAGACCGAGACCCCCTTACGGGTCGGCTCGGCGACGAGGAACGTGATGTCGAAGCGGGTGAACATGCCGGAGGCGAAGCAATCCGAACCCGCCGTCATGTCGACCACGACGTACTCGTCGCGGCCGTCCACCAGGTGGTTCAGGCACAGCTCCACCGCTCCCGTCTTGGAGTGGTAGCAGGCCACCCCCAGATCGGCGTCCGTGAAGGGACCCGTGACCATCAAACGGACGGCGCCGCCGTCGAGTTCCACCGGCCGGGCGCAGGCGTCGTACACCGGGTTGTCCTCGCACACCCGCAGCAGTCGCGAACCTTCGCCGGGGGGCGTCGTCTTGATCATCGTCTCGGCGGAGGCGATACGGGGGTTGGAGCCGCGCAGGTAGTCCTTGATCAGTTGCAGCCGGCCGCCCATGGCCGGCAGGGCGGCGGTTTCGGCCTCGTCGAGGCCCAGCGCGGGCCCCAGGTGCTGGTTGATGTCGGCGTCGACGGCGACGACCGGCGCGCCCGAGGCGGCGAGGTGGCGGATGAACAGGGAGGACAGTGTGGTCTTGCCGCTGCCGCCCTTCCCGACGAAAGCAATTTTCATGTTCACCAAAGGTAGCCGAGTTATAGCTGTACGTGACAGTCGTGGTGAAGAAGACCACTCCATCGTGGGGTTCGGCGCCGGGGTGCGTAGTGTCGTACTCATGAGTACGACAGGCGCGACCGCCGATCCGCTCGAGGCCCTGGGCTCGCTGCCCGGCGTGGCTGAGTCCGTGGAGTCCATGCGCAAGGCCGTGGACCGGGTCTACGGGCACCGGATCATGCGGCGCCGCAGCACTGCGGTCACTTCCGAGGCGGCCCTGCGCGGCGCACGCGGCTCCGCGGCACTGTCCGGTGCGGACTGGGCTCTGGAAGAGGTGCGCCGACGCACCGACTTCGGTGCTGACGACGAGGCGCGCGCGGTGGGCGCCGCCCTGCGGCTGACCGCCGAGGCCGGCCAGCTGCTGTCGATCTGGCGCCAGTCGCCCCTTCGGGTCCTGGCCCGGCTGCATCTCGTGGCCGCCGCGACCGGGGGCGACGAAGTGGGGCGGCCGCGTCAGGCCGGCGAGAACGTCGACGAGCCGCTGATCGAGCTGCCGCTGCCGAGCGCCGCCGAGGTCTCCGGGCGCCTGGAGGGGCTGTCCGAGCTGATCATCGCGGGCAGTTCCGCGCCCGCCCTGGTGACGGCCGCCGTCGTTCACGGCGAACTCCTTGCGCTGCGCCCCTTCACCTCCCACAACGGGCTGGTCGCGCGTACCGCCGAGCGCATCGTGCTGATCGGCAGCGGCCTCGACCCGAAGTCCATCTGTCCGGCGGAGGTCGGTCACGCCGAGCTGGGCCGCGCGGCCTACCTGGCGGCTCTGGACGGTTATGTCTCCGGCACCCCGGAGGGAATGGCGGCCTGGATCACCCACTGTGGCAGGGCCGTCGAGCTGGGGGCGCGCGAGTCGACAGCGGTGTGCGAGGCGCTCCAGCGCGGAGCCGCGTAACGCGAAAAAGCCCCCGAAGGGGCTTCACAGGGTTGCGGCGGTACGAGTATTCGTACCGCCGCTGGCATGTTCACCTGGTTACCAAGCGTCCTCGATATATTGCCCATCAGGTCGGGAACTTTGCCCGTCACCTGGTGCGGCTGGCCCGTAATCGACGGGTCGACGTCGCGTGGGTGCCCGATGTTCATGCGCGGTCCGTGGGGCCAAATGCGTTATTGAAGGTGATCCTCGCGGATGTCCTTGGTCTCGCGGGCCGTTGAGTCCTTTGTACTCCAGGAATCGGGCAACCGGAAGCCCTCGCTGCACTTCTTTACTTTTACTCTCAAACAGGCGATAAACGGGCGTTAATGCGGTGGGTCGGTGAAAACGCAGGTCAGGCAACCGTCGCCCGGCGGCGGCTGGCGTACCAGACGAGGCCCGCGGTGGCGGCCGCGGCTCCTATGGCGGCGGCCGCGACGAGCGTGGGCCGGGGCGGTACGGAGAACGTGGGAATCCGCTTCTTGAGTCGCACCGGCCGGTGGAAGTCGAGGATCGGCCACCCGCGCGCGAGGGCCTCGCGCCGCAGCGTGCGGTCCGGATTGACCGCGTGCGGGTTCCCGACGGCCCGCAGCATCGGCAGGTCCGTCGCCGAGTCGCTGTAGGCGTAGCAACGAGTGAGGTCGTACCCCTCGGACGCGGCCAGTTCCTCTATCGCCTCGGCCTTCGTCGGGCCGTACGCGTAGTACTCCACCTCTCCGGTGAAGCAGCCGTCGTCGCCCACGACCATTCGGGTGGCCACCACGCGGTCCGCGCCGAGCAGTTCGCCGATCGGCTCCACCACCTCGGCGCCCGACGTGGACACGATCACGACGTCGTGACCGGCGGCGTGGTGCTCCTCGATCAGGGAGGCCGCCTCGTCGTAGATGATCGGGTCGATCAGGTCGTGAAGGGTCTCGGCGACGAGTTCCTTCACCTGCTGGACGTTCCACCCGCGGCACAGCGTGGACAGGTACTCGCGCATCCGCTCCATCTGGTCGTGGTCCAGGCCGCCCACGAGGAAGACGAACTGGGCGTACGCGGTGCGCAGGGCCGCCCTGCGGTTGATCAGGCCGCCTTGGTAGAAGGACTTACTGAAGGTGAGCGTGCTCGACTTCGCAATGACCGTCTTGTCCAGGTCAAAGAAGGCTGCTGTGCGGGGCAAGGAGTGGTTTTCCACGCCCTTGAGCATAGGTGCAGCCCATTCGGCGTAAGGTTGGCGCGTGGGTTTGCCTGAGAAGCCTCTCGGGTACACCATGGAAGTCACGGATCGTTCGCGACCGTGCTAACCCGGCCCGACTCCTCCCCCCCCGAGTCGGCCGTGGAGACGACCCCCGCTCTCCCCCCCGGCGGGGGTCGTCGCATGTCCGGGTGGGTTTTCTCCCTCTTCTCGCGGCCGCGGTGCCGTGTCGAGGCGGCTGCGGCCGCCTCTTTCACATGTTCACGACCTGTCACGGTGTGTAGCTGTTGGGCTGCTCTGTGGAAGTCGCACAGGAGATGGTGCAAGCGTCACCGGTTTGGGTGACGGCGATATTCACAGGCCCCGAGTTGTCCACAGTTATCGACCAAGATCCACACGATTTCCGGGATCCCTGCACCGTGATTCCAACGCGTCCCGCTCGCGGCGAGTTCATGGCCGGGTTCGGTTTGTCGGGCGCGTATGGCCGGATTCTGTCGGCCGTTCACAGGAGGCCCGTTGCCGGTTCTCCACAGGTTCGGGAATCGCGGGGCCACAGGGGCTGCGCGAGATGCAGCGAAGGGGGATGGAAACCGTGGCCGGAATCATCACACACGACCCGCCGCCCGCCACCGGAGGGCGGCAGGGCAGGCCGCTGATCGTCACGGAGGACGCCGATCTCCTCGACGATCTGCTGCGCCTGTGCGCCGCGGCCGGCGCCACACCAGAGGTGCACCACGGGGTGCCGGAGCGCCGGGGCAGCTGGGAGGCCGCGCCGCTCGTCCTGGTCGGCGACGATGCCGCGCCACGCGTGCGGGGAGCGGCGCGCCGACGCGGAGTGGTGCTGGTCGGGCGTGATCAGGACGACTCCGGGGTGTGGCGGCGGGCCGTCGAGATCGGCGCCGACCACGTCCTGATGCTCCCCGACGGGGAGCAGTGGCTGGTCGACCGGATCGCCGACGTCGCCGAGGGAGTCGGCCGGCCCGCGCTCACCGTCGGCGTCATCGGCGGGCGCGGCGGCTCGGGAGCGTCCACGCTCGCGTGCGCCCTCGCCGTCACCTCCGCGCGTGAGGGGCTGCGCACCCTGCTCGTGGACGCCGACCCGCTGGGCGGCGGACTCGACGTACTCCTCGGGGGCGAGACCGCCGAAGGCCTGCGCTGGCCGGCCTTCGCCGCCTCGCGCGGGCGGGTCGGCGGCGGTGCTCTGGAGGAGTCGCTGCCGAAGCTGCACGCGCTGCGGGTGCTCAGCTGGGACCGCGGCGACTGCGTCGCCATCCCGCCCCAGGCCGTACGCGCGGTGCTCGCCGCCGCCCGGCGCCGGGGCGGCACAGTCGTCGTCGACCTGCCCCGCCGCGTCGACGACGGAGTCGCCGAGGCACTCGCCCAGCTCGACCTCGGCGTCCTCGTCGTCCCGGCGGAGCTGCGCGCCGTCGCGGCGGCGAGCCGGGTGGCCTCCGCCGTCGGCATGGTGCTGCGCGACCTGCGGGTGGCGGTACGGGGGCCGTACGCGCCCGGCCTCGACGACCGCGAGGTGGCCCGACTGCTCGGACTGCCGCTGGCCGGCGAGGTGCCCGTCGAGTCGGGACTGCTGCGCCCGAACGAGGCCAAGTCACCACCGGGCGCGGCCGCGCGGGGGCCTCTGGCCCGCTTCTGCAAGGAGTTCTGGGAGCGGGCGCTCGTCGAGGCGGGTGGCGTATGAGCGCGTTTCCCCGCATGGCGGGTGGTCGTACGGGGGCGTTTGCCGGTGTGGAGGCGGGGCGTCGCAGGGAGGCGTTCGGCGGCATGGAGGCGGGTGGCCGTATGGATGCGCATCCCGGCATCGGGGTGGGTGGCCGGATGGAGTCCCGTCCCGGCATGGAAGCGGGTGGCCGGAGGGACTCCCGTCCCGGGCCTGAGACGGCGGGTGTCGGCGGGCTGCTCGACGGTGTACGGCAGTGGCTGGCCGAGAGCGGGGCCGAGCCTACGCCCGCGCGGGTGGCGCAGGCGTTGCGGGAACAGGGGCGCGTCCTCGGCGACGCGGAAGTCCTCGGCGCGGCCGAGCGGTTGCGCTCCGAACTGGTCGGCAGCGGTCCGCTGGAGCCGCTGCTCACCGATCCGTCGGTGACCGACGTGCTGGTGTCGGCCCCGGACCGGGTCTGGGTGGACCGGGGCGGCGGCCTGCAGCTGACCGAGGTTTCCTTCCCGGACGCGGCAGCCGTACGACGTCTCGCGCAGCGTCTGGCCGCGGTGGCCGGGCGGCGCCTGGACGACGCCAGGCCCTGGGTCGACGCCCGGCTGCCCGACGGAACCCGGCTGCACGCGGTGCTGCCCCCGGTCGCCGTCGGCTGCACCTGCCTCTCCCTGCGGGTCGTACGACCGCGCGCGTTCACGCTCGACGAACTGGTGGCGGCGGGCACGGTGCCGCCGGGCGGGGACCGTCTCCTGCGGGCGCTGGTGCGGGCGCGGTTGTCGTTCCTCGTGAGCGGTGGCACCGGGAGCGGCAAGACCACCCTGCTGAGCGCGTTGCTCGGGTCGGTCGGGCCGGGCGAGCGGATCGTGCTGGCGGAGGACTCGGCTGAGCTGCGGCCGGACCACCCGCACATCGTCCGGCTGGAGACCCGGCCCGCCAACCAGGAGGGCGCGGGCCTCGTCACGCTCGAGGACCTGGTGCGGCAGGCGCTGCGCATGCGGCCGGACCGGCTGGTCGTGGGCGAGGTCCGTGGGCCCGAAGTGGTCCATCTGCTGGCCGCGTTGAACACCGGTCACGAGGGTGGCTGCGGGACCGTCCACGCCAACGCGGCCGCGGACGTACCGGCCCGCCTGGAAGCGCTCGGTACGGCGGCAGGGCTCGACCGGGCCGCGCTGCACAGCCAGTTGGCGGCCGCGCTGTCGATCGTCCTCCACCTCGTGCGCGACCGGACCGGGCGGCGGCGGATCGCCGAGGTGCATGTGCTGGAGCGGGACCCGACGGGGCTGGTGCGGACGGTGCCGGCGCTGCGGTGGGGCGCGGAGGCGTTCGCTCGTGAGCGCGGGTGGGAGCGGCTGCGGGGGCTGCTCGGGGGAGAAGGGGGCGGCGTGGGTGGTGGGTGAGGCGAAGGGGGCGGCGTGGGTGGCGGGGACTGCTCGGGGGCGACGCGGGTGGTGGGTGAGGTGAAGGAGGCGACGCGGGTGGTGGGTGAGGTGAAGACATGCCGAGTGGTGGGCGTGACGGGGTGCCGGTGATGGGCGAAGTGGAGGAGGTGCTGAGCGATGAGTGAGATCGAGTTGGGGGCGGTCGCGGCGTGTGTCGGGGTGGCGGCCTGGCTGCTCGGCGGGTGGGACTCCGGCGCGCGGCGGGCGCAACTGCTGCTCGCGGGCGGCGGAGTGGTGGCCACCGGGCCGCCCTCCTGGCAGCGGCTGGCCCATGAACTGCGGCGGGTCAGGGGCCGGTGGCGGTTCGAGTGGTGGTCGTTGGCCGCCGGGCTGGCGCTGGCCGTGTTGGGCGCCTCGGTGCTGCCGGTCGTCGCGGGGGCGGCCGGAGTGCCACTGCTGCGACGGGTGCGGCTGGCGCGAGAGGCTCGGCATGCGCGGGAGCGCCGAGGGGACGCGGTGATCGCGCTGTGTGCGGCACTCGCCGGGGAGGTGCGCGCCGGACGGCAGCCCGGAGAGGCGCTGCTGCGGGCCGCGCGCGACTCCAGAGGGCTCGGTGACGCCCAGGCCGCGGTGCTGGCGGCGGCGCGGTTCGGCGGGGACGTACCCGGAGCGCTGACGTCCGCGGCGCGGCAGCCGGGGGCCGAGGGGCTACGGGGACTTGCCGCGTGCTGGCGGGTGGCCGTGGACCAGGGCGCGGGCCTTGCGGCCGGACTCGACCGGCTGGAAGGGGCACTGCGTACGGAACGCGACCAACGCGCCGACCTGCGAGCCCAGTTGGCGGGAGCCCGGTCCACGGCGGTGATGCTCGCGGGTCTGCCGGTGCTGGGCCTCCTGCTCGGCACGGCGATGGGTGCCGACCCGCTGCACGTCCTGCTGCACACCGGGGCGGGGCTCGGCTGCCTGCTCGTCGGCGGGCTGTTGGAGGGCGCGGGGCTGTGGTGGGCGCTGCGGATCGTGCGGGGAGTGGAGGTGGCGGTGTGAGTGGGGAAGTTGTCCACAGGCTGTGGGTAGTGGTGGGGGTTGCGCTCCTCCTCGCGTGGCTGACGCGTTGGTGGGCGACGGCCCGACGCGAGCGACGGGTACGGCACCGGTTGGCCACGCTGCTCGCCCTGGAGGCGGTGGCCGTCGGGCGCCGTTTCGAGGTGCGGGGCGCTGCCCGGCGGTGGTTGCCGCTGGCGGGGGTCGCGGCCACCGGGTGGGTCCTGGTCGGAGGCGTGGCGGGTGTCGTGGTGGGGGTGGCCGTCGCGGCGTGGCTGTGGCGGTGGCTGCTGAAACAGGCGACCGTCGGCCTCGCGAAGGAGGCCGAGGGCAGGGACGCGTCCCGCCAACTCCCGCTCGCCGCCGATCTCCTGGCCGCGTGCATCGCGGCGGGCGCCGGCCCGGTGATCGCCGCGCAGGCCGTCGGAGAGGCACTGGGCGGCCCCGTGGGCGAAGGGCTGGCACGCGGGGCGGCCGAGGTGCGGCTCGGCGGCGAACCCGGCGAGGCGTGGCGGCGGCTGGCCTCGATACCGGGCGCCGGGGCGTTGGCGCGGCTGCTGGAGCGGGCCGACGTGTCCGGGATCCCGGCGGCCGGACCGGTCGCCCGGCTCGCCGCGGACACCCGCGCCGACTGGGCGCGCACCGCGACGGAACGGGCACGCCGGGCGGCCGTCATGGTCACCGCGCCGGTCGGGCTGTGCTTCCTGCCCGCCTTCATCGCGGTCGGCGTCCTGCCCGTGGTGATCGGGCTCGCGGGCGAGGCGCTGGGAGGGGGTGGCCGATGACGGGGCGGTGCGCGTGACGACGTACGACGAACAGCAAGTGAGCAAGCAGTAGGACCGGAACCTTACGGGGGTTGAGATGTGCAAGGCGGTACGGGCGCGGCTGCGTGCCCTGGTGTGCAGGGCGCGGGCGGCGCGGAGGGACGCGGGGATGGTCACTTCCGAGTACGCGATGGGGATCGTCGCGGCGGTGGGGTTCGCGGTGCTCCTCCACAAGGTGGTGACCAGCGGGGAGGTCACCGCGCAGTTGCAGGCCATCGTGAAGAGGGCGCTCAGTGCGGGGATGTGAGCGACGGTCGGACAGCGGATTCGTGACGGCGGAGTCGGCCATGGTGCTGCCCGTGCTGGTGGCGTTCGCGATGGCTCTGGTGTGGGGGCTGCTCGTGGTGGCCGCCCAGATCCAGTGCGTGGACGCGGCCAGGACGGGCGCCCGCGCCGCCGCCCGCCAGGACCCGGCCGACGCGGTGGTCCGGGTGACCCGGGAGGCCGCCCCACGCGGGGCGAAGGTCACGGTCAGCCGGGAGCAGGACCAAGTCCGCGTGGTGGTGGTGGCGAGGCCGCCGGTGCTGCGCGGGCTGCCGTTCGAGGTACGGGAGGAGGCCGTGGCGTCGGCGGAGGAGATGGTGGGGGTGGGGTCGTGAGGGGGCGTCGGCCGGATCGCCGGGACGGGACGACGAGAGGGCGCGGGCCGGGCCGTGGTGGCGGGGTCATGCGGGGGCACCGGCCGGGCCGCGACGGCGGTGTCACGCGGGACCGTCGGCCCGAGCGTGACGGCGAAGGCTTGCGGGGCGGTCAGCCGGAACGTGACGGCGGAGGCTTGCGGAGTGGTCGGCCGGAACGTGACGACGAAGGCTTGCGGGACCGTCGGCCGGAACGTGACGCCGGAGGCATGCGGGGCGGTCGGCCGGATCGCGGGGACGGGGGTACGAGAGACCGCGGGCCGGAACGTGACGGTGGGGCCATGCGGGGCCGTCGGCCGGGCGGCCAGGGCGGGGTCACGCGAGGGCGTGGCTCGGATCGTGGGTCCGCCACCGTCTGGAGCGTCGGTGTGATCGCCGTGCTGTGTGTGGTGTTCGGCGGGGTGCTCGCCCTGGGGCAGGCCGTCGTGGCCCGGCATCGTGCGGCCGGTGGTGCGGATCTCGCGGCGCTCGCGGCGGCGGACCACTGGGCGGAGGGACCCGAGGCGGCCTGCGCCCTTGCGGGCCGGGTGGCGGGGGCCCAGGGCACGCGGCTGGTGCGGTGCGCGATCGTGGGCGAGATCTCCGACGTGACGGCGGCCTCCGGTGCGGGTCCGCTCGAGGCCCGGGTCAGGGCACGGGCGGGCCCTGCGGAGCCGGACCCGCAGGCTCCTCCGCCGCTGCCGGAGACGGGCCCGCAGGCTCCCCCTCCACGGCTGACGACGGCCCGCTGGCTCCCCCTCCACGGCTGACGACGGGCCCGCAGGCTCCCCGCCCCCCCACTCCTGACGACGGGCCCGCAGGCTCCCCGCCCGCCACCCCTGACGACGGGTCCGCAACCTACCCCTCCGCTGCCGGAGACGGTCCCGCAGGCCCTGCTGCCGCCGGCGACTCCTCCTCCGACTCCTCCTCCGCCCCCTCCCCGGGCTTCTCCCCAGCCGCTCCCTCCTGCAGCTCCGGTGCCCCCCGCAGCAGCACCGTGAGCAGGCGCACGGCGCCCCTCTTGTGCAGTGGGTCGTTGCCGTTGCCGCACTTGGGGGACTGGATGCAGGACGGGCAGCCGGCGTCGCACTCGCAGGAGGCGATGGCCTGTCGGGTGGCGGTGAGCCAGTCGCGGGCGGTGTGGAAGGCGCGCTCCGCGAAGCCCGCGCCGCCGGGGTGGCCGTCGTAGACGAAGACCGTCGGGAGGAGGGTGTCGGGGTGCAGCGGGATGGACACGCCGCCGATGTCCCAGCGGTCGCAGGTCGCGAACAGCGGCAGCATGCCGATGGAGGCGTGCTCGGCGGCGTGCAGGGCGCCGCCGAGGATCTCCGGGTTGATCCGGGCCTCGTCGAGCTGGTCCTCGGTGACCGTCCACCACACGGCGCGCGTGCGGAGCGTACGGGGAGGGAGGTCGAGCTTCGTCTCGCCGAGGACCTCACCGGTGATGACACGTCGGCGCAGGAAGGAGACCACTTGGTTGGTGACCTCGACGGAGCCGTAGCAGAGGCGGCCGTCGCCCCAGGGGATCTCGACGTCCGTCTCCAGGACGGAGATCGCCGTGGTGTCGCGGGCGACCGTCGCGTACGGCGGGTTGGCCTCCTCGACCAGGGCGACGGAGTCCTCCAGGTCGAGGGAGCGGACGAGGTAGGTGCGGCCCTGGTGGAGGTGGACGGCGCCCTCGTGCACGGTGGTGTGGGCGGCGCCCGCGTCGACCGTGCCGAGCAGCCGTCCCGTGCCCTCCTCGACGATCTGGACCGGCCGGCCGCCCTCACCGCGGATGTCGGTGAGATCGGCGGCCCGCTCCCGGCGCGTCCAGTGCCACGCCCGGGCGCGGCGGCGCAGCAGCTTCGCGGCCTCCAGTTGCGGCAGCAGGCCCTCGGTCCCGGGGCCGAACAGCGCCAGGTCCTCGTCTGTCAGGGGCAGCTCCGCGGCGGCGGCGCACAGGTGCGGGGCGAGGACGTAGGGGTTGTCGGGGTCGAGGACGGTGGACTCCACCGGCTGGTCGAACAGGGCCTCCGGGTGGTGGACGAGGAAGGTGTCCAGCGGGTCGTCGCGGGCGACCAGGACGGCCAGTGCTCCCTGCCCGGACCGTCCGGCCCGGCCCGCCTGCTGCCACAGCGAGGCGCGGGTGCCCGGATAGCCGGCGATCAGGACGGCGTCGAGGCCCGATACGTCGACGCCGAGTTCCAGCGCGGTCGTGGCGGCGAGGCCGAGGAGTTCGCCGGAGTGCAGGGCGCGTTCGAGGGCGCGGCGCTCCTCGGGGAGATAGCCGCCGCGGTACGCCGCGACCCGTCGGGTCAGTGAGCGGTCGATCTCGGCGAGGCGCTCCTGGGTGATCACGGAGATCAGCTCGGCGCCGCGCCGGGAGCGTACGAAGGCGACCGTACGCACGCCCTGGAGGGTGAGATCGGTCAGCAGGTCGGCGGTCTCGGCGGTGGCGGTGCGGCGGACGGGGGCGCCCTTCTCGCCCTGCATCTCCGTGAGCGGGGGCTCCCAGAGGGCGAACACCAGTTCCCCGCGTGGCGAGGCGTCGTCCGCGACCTCGACCACCGGGAGGCCGGTGAGGCGGCGGGCGGCCACCGCGGGCTCGGCGGCGGTCGCGGAGGCCAGCAGGAACACGGGCGAGGCGCCGTAGCGGGCACACAGACGGCGCAGGCGGCGCAGCACCTGGGCGACGTGCGAGCCGAAGACACCGCGATAGGTGTGGCACTCGTCGATGACGACGTACTTCAGCGCCTTCAGGAAGGAGGACCAGCGGGGGTGGGACGGGAGTATGCCCCGGTGGAGCATGTCGGGGTTGGTCAGGACGTAGTTGGCGTACTGGCGGATCCACTCGCGTTCCTCGAACGGGGTGTCGCCGTCGTACACCGCGGGGCGTACCGAATGGCCCAAGGGTTGTGAAAGTTCCTTCACAGACCGGCACTGGTCGGCCGCAAGGGCCTTCGTGGGGGCCAGGTAGAGGGCGGTGGCTCCGCGCCCGTTCGGGGCCTCGGAGCCGTCCAGGAGCGTCGACAGGACCGGGACGAGATAGGCCAGGGACTTGCCGGACGCGGTGCCCGTGGCGACGACCACCGATGCGCCGTCCAGGGCGTGCTCGGCCGCCTGGGCCTGGTGGGCCCACGGGCGCTCGATACCCGCGTTCCGGACCGCTGTGACGACCTCGGATCGGATCCGGTCCGGCCAGACTGCATGGCGGCCCTCACGTGGGGGCAAGTGCTCCGTATGAGTGATGCGCGATGCCCGGCTCGGCCCCGAGGCGAGCCGGTCCAGGACCGTGCCCGGCGAGGGGCTGGATGCGGTGTCCGTCGAGGGTCGATCGGATCGGTGATTCTTGGCCATCGGCACCGAGTGTGTCACTGGCGTGACGGACAATGGAGTCAAGGCGTCGTGCACGCCTGCCGGTAAGTGATTGAATGCCATCGCGGCTGGCGAACCGTCCCGGGGGCTCCAAGCCGAGGTATCCCCGAGGGGCGACCGCTCGATAGCAAGGTGCTGGAGGATCCGTGGACCTGTCCCTGTCGACCCGTACCGTCGGCGATCGTACGGTCGTCGAGGTCGGTGGCGAAATCGACGTATATACCGCGCCAAAGTTGCGCGAACAGCTGGTCGAGCTGGTGAACGACGGCAATTTCCACCTTGTCGTCGACATGGAGGGCGTGGACTTCCTCGACTCCACCGGTCTCGGCGTGCTGGTCGGCGGCCTGAAGCGCGTGCGTGCCCATGAGGGCTCGCTGCGCCTGGTCTGCAACCAGGAGCGCATTCTGAAGATCTTCCGCATCACCGGTCTGACCAAGGTGTTCCCGATCCACACCTCGGTCGACGAAGCGGTGGCGGCCACCGACTGACCACCGGCCCCGGGCCCTGCGCCCGGGCCGGCCGAAGTTCGGTGGCGGTGAAGGCAGAGCTTCGGCAGAAGTGAAGAAGTGCGGGGGTCCGGGCTTCGTCGGCCCGGCCCACCGACAGCACGCCCGTAGTTCCGAGGGGGATGCATGGCCATCGTTGAACTCCGTTTCAGCGCGCTGCCCGAGCACGTCAGGACCGCCCGACTGGTGGCGGCAGCGGTGGCGCGCAGGGCCGGAGTGGACGAGGCCGTCCTCGACGAGGTCAGGCTCGCCGTCGGCGAGGCCTGCTCCCGTGCCGTCGGACTGCACCGCAACAGCGGTGTCAGCGAGCCGGTGAAGGTGGTGCTGATCGAGGAGGAGAAACAGTTCTCCATCGAGGTCGGCGACGAAGCGCCGCATGCGGCCCCCGGCGACCGGTCCCCCGGCGACCCGGCCGACGACGTCGAGATCGAGGAGGACGACATGGGCCTCGCGGTCATCAGCGGCCTCGTCGACGACGTCGAGGTCAGCACCGGGGAACACGGCGGACAGATCCGCATGACCTGGCCGACCACGCCGTCGGCCCCCGTGCCGGCCTGACGCCACCCCCTCGTACCACCCGAAAGGCCCTGCTCAGCAGGGCCTTTTCGCTTTTATAAGATCTACGCTCAGAATTCGTGAAGAAATTCACGATCAATGCCCCGATAATTTGATCAAGCGCCCATGTGTGCGTCAACGCTTTTAAGGCGTTACCGCTTTCGGGTTCAGTGGTAGGTAAGGGAAGGCGAATTCCGTTTACCGCCACCTGTTTTGATCAGGTTCAGGTACCTACAATCCGTCCACATCTTGAGCTCAGCCCAAGCGTCAAGGAGGACGAATGGCGGGGCTTTCTACCCCTCATCAGTTGGATCACCCTACAACCCTCGCAGCAGCGGTGCTGACGGACGGCAATCGCGTCCTCGTGATGGTCATCGGGCTCGTCGCCCTGGCCGCACTGGTGGTCGCGGGCGTCCTGCTGCGCCAGGTGCTCGCGGCGGGCGAGGGCACCGACAGCATGAAGAAGATCGCATTGGCGGTGCAGGAAGGCGCGAACGCCTATCTGGCCCGGCAGTTGCGCACGCTCGGCGTATTCGCCGTCGTCGTGTTCTTCCTGCTCCTACTGCTGCCCGCGGACGACTGGAATCAGCGTGCCGGACGGTCGATCTTCTTCTTGATCGGCGCGGCGTTCTCGGCGGCCACCGGATATATCGGCATGTGGCTCGCCGTGCGCAGCAATGTGCGGGTCGCCGCGGCGGCCCGGGAAGCGACCCCGGCGGCCGGCGAGCCGGAAAAAGATCTCACCACCGTCTCGCACAAAGCGATGAAGATCGCTTTCCGTACGGGCGGCGTCGTCGGCATGTTCACGGTGGGGCTCGGTCTGCTCGGCGCCTCCTGTGTGGTGCTGGTGTACGCGGCCGACGCGCCGAAGGTGCTTGAGGGCTTCGGCCTCGGCGCCGCCCTGATCGCCATGTTCATGCGTGTCGGCGGCGGCATCTTCACCAAGGCCGCCGACGTCGGCGCCGACCTGGTCGGCAAGGTCGAAAAGGGCATTCCGGAGGACGATCCGCGCAATGCCGCGACCATCGCCGACAACGTGGGCGACAACGTCGGCGACTGCGCGGGCATGGCGGCCGACCTCTTCGAGTCGTACGCCGTGACCCTGGTGGCCGCGCTGATCCTCGGCAAGGCGGCCTTCGGCGATGCCGGACTCGCGTTCCCGCTGCTCGTGCCCGCGATCGGCGTGATCACCGCGATGATCGGCATCTTCGCCGTGGCGCCACGCCGGACGGACCGCAGCGGCATGAGCGCGATCAACCGGGGCTTCTTCATCTCCGCTGTGATCTCGCTCGCACTCGTCGCCCTGGCCGTCTTCGTCTACCTTCCCGGGAAGTACGCCGACCTCGACGGCGTCACCGACGCGGCGATCAGTGGCAAGAGCGGCGACCCGCGGATCCTCGCCCTGGTCGCGGTGGCGATCGGCATCCTGCTCGCGGCCGTCATCCAGCAGCTGACCGGCTACTTCACCGAAACCAACCGCCGCCCGGTCCGGGACATCGGCAAGTCCTCGCTGACCGGCCCGGCCACCGTAGTCCTCGCCGGCGTCTCCGTCGGGCTGGAGTCCGCCGTCTACACAGCCCTGCTGATCGGCCTCGGCGTGTACGGGGCGTTCCTGCTCGGCGGTACCTCGATCATGCTGGCCTTGTTCGCGGTCGCCCTTGCCGGCACCGGCCTGCTCACCACGGTCGGCGTGATCGTCGCCATGGACACCTTCGGGCCGGTCTCCGACAACGCGCAGGGCATCGCCGAGATGTCCGGCGACGTTCACGGAGCGGGCGCGCAGGTGCTCACCAACCTGGACGCCGTCGGCAACACCACCAAGGCCATCACCAAGGGCATCGCCATCGCCACCGCCGTCCTGGCGGCGTCGGCGCTCTTCGGGTCGTACCGCGACGCGATCACGACCGGCGCGCAGGACGTCGGCGAGAAGCTCTCCGGAGCGGGCGCGCCGATGAGCCTGATGATGGACATCTCGCAGCCCAACAACCTCGTCGGCCTCATCGCGGGCGCGGCGGTCGTCTTCCTGTTCTCGGGACTGGCGATCAACGCCGTGTCGCGGTCGGCGGGCGCCGTCGTGTTCGAGGTACGGCGGCAGTTCCGCGAGAAGCCCGGGATCATGGACTACAGCGAGACGCCGGAGTACGGCAAGGTCGTCGACATCTGTACCAAGGACGCCCTGCGCGAACTCGCCACGCCCGGTCTGCTGGCCGTCCTGGCGCCGATCTTCGTCGGCTTCACCCTCGGCGTCGGGGCGCTGGGCGCGTTCCTGGCGGGCGCGATCGGCACGGGCACGCTGATGGCGGTGTTCCTCGCCAACTCCGGTGGCGCGTGGGACAACGCCAAGAAGCTCGTGGAGGACGGTCACCACGGCGGCAAGGGCAGCGAGGCCCACGCCGCGACGGTGATCGGCGACACGGTCGGCGACCCCTTCAAGGACACCGCAGGACCCGCGATCAACCCGCTGCTGAAGGTCATGAACCTGGTGGCCCTGCTCATCGCGCCCGCGGTGATCAAGTTCAGCTACGGCGAGGACAAGAGCATCGGCGTACGGATCATGGTCGCGATCCTCTCGCTCGCCGTGATCGTCGGCGCGGTGTACGTCTCCAAGCGGCGCGGCATCGCCGTGGGTGACGAAGACAACGCCGAACGGGTGGCCAACTCGGCTGATGCGGCGGTGGTTTCGTAGATCGCCGTCACGAGGCCCAGCTCACAGGGCGGGCGGGAGGCGCGGATCGTCGCGTCGTCCGCCCGTCCTGTCCGCGTCCACACCACATCGTGAGCCTTCTCTCGCATGGTGCAAATAGCAGTAAGACCTGGCAAAGCGACCATCCGTCACAGAGCTGCCATCCCCATGCCGTGTATGTTTCCGGGCCGAGAGCCATGGAAGGGACCGATCCGGTGAACAAGAAGCTCACGGCCGCACTGTCCAGCGGTGCGGTACTGGTAGTGGCGCTGACGGGATGCACCAGCGGCGACGAGGGCAACGAGAAGCTCGACGCCTGGGCCAAGCAGATCTGCGACGCGCTGCCGGCGCAGGACACGAAGGTCGACGCGGCCAACGAGGCGATCAAGCAGGCCGCCACGGACAACCAGTCGCCCGAGACCGTCCAGAAGACCGACTCGCAGGCCTTCCAGGACATGTCCGACGCCTACAAGGCGCTCGGCACGGTCGTCCAGCAGGCCGGACCGCCCCCCGGCGTCGAGACCGGCGACAAGAAGCAGCAGGACGCCGTCAAGGCCCTCAACGCCCTGTCCACGTCGTACGCCGACCTGAAGAAGCAGGTGGACGGGCTCGACACGAAGGACCAGGGGAAGTTCGCGGACGGCCTCCAGGACGTCGCGACCGAGCTCGGGAAGCTCAGCAAGAGCAGCAACAGCGCGCTGAAGAACCTGGAGCAGGGCGACGTGAAGTCGGCGATGGCCGAGCAGGCCAGCTGCAAGAAGGTCGCCGCCACCGGTTCGGCCAAGGCGACCCAGGGCTGATTCCGCCCGCGCGGCCGGTCGGGGGACACAATGGGGGGCGTGAGTAACGCCGCCCAGTTCCCCCTGCCCTCCTCCGACCGTCCCGACGTCGCCGCGCGGCTGCGGGACGCCCTGCTCGGGGCCTCCTTCACCGCCGACGGCCTCCTCGAGCTGCTCGGCGCCCCCGCGTACGCGGCCCTCGCCCGCAGCGAGACCGTGCCCGCACTACGGGCGACCCGCGGGGATACGCCGCTGGAGGCCCTCGTACGGCTGTTCCTGCTCCAGCAGCCCGTGCCGCACGCGCGCGTGGAGGGCGTTCTGCCCGTCGACGTGTGCGTGGAGAGCGGGTGGCTGGTGCGCGTCGGCGGCGACGAGGTCGCCGCGGCCGTGGACGTACGGCCGTACGGCGGGCCCGGCGGCGAGGACTGGTTCATCGTGTCCGACCTGGGCTGCGCCGTCGGTGGCGCCGGCGGCATCGGCAGCCGGGGCCGTCAGGCGGATACAGCCGTCGTCCTGGGTGTGGGCGGTGCCTCCACGACCCTCGCCGGCATCACCGTCCGTACGCCCGCCTCCTCCGCCCTGGACCTCGGCACCGGCTCCGGGATCCAGGCACTGCACGCCGCGCAGCACGCCACGCGCGTGACGGCGACCGACCTCAACCCGCGCGCGCTGCACATCACAGCTCTGACACTGGCCCTGTCCGGCGCCCCGGACGCGGACCTGCGCGAGGGCTCCCTCTTCGAGCCGGTCCGCGACGACGAGACGTTCGACCTGATCGTGTCGAACCCGCCCTTCGTGATCTCTCCGGGTGCGCGGCTCACCTACCGCGACGGCGGGATGGGCGGGGACGATCTGTGCCGCACGCTCGTTCAGCAGTCGGGGGAACGGCTCAACGAGGGCGGGTTCGCGCAGTTCCTCGCCAACTGGCAGCACGTGGAAGGGGAGGACTGGCAGGACAGGCTCAGGGCGTGGGTGCCACGCGGGTGCGACGCGTGGATCGTGCAGCGCGAGGTGCAGGACGTCGCGCAGTATGCCGAGCTGTGGCTCAGGGACGCCGGCGACCACCGCGGTGGCCAGGCCGACTACCAGGCGCGGTACGACGCGTGGCTGGACGAGTTCGAGGCGCGCAAGGTGAAGGCCGTCGGCTTCGGCTGGATCACCCTGCGGAAGACGGCTGCCGCCGAGCCCGTCATCACGGTGGAGGAGTGGCCGCACTCGGTCGAACAGCCGCTCGGTGACGCCGTTCGGACGCACTTCGACCGCCTCGACTACCTGCGCGCGCACGACGACGCGGCCCTGCTCGAGGGGTACTTCAGGCTCGCCGCCGAGGTCGTGCAGGAGCAGGTCGGCCTGCCCGGAGCCGAGGACCCGGAGCACGTCGTGCTGCGCCAGCACCGCGGTATGCGCCGGGCGACCAAGGTGGACACGGTCGGCGCCGGGTTCGCCGGTGTCTGCGACGGCTCGCTCAGCGCGGGCCGCATCCTGGACGCGATCGCCCAACTGGTCGGCGAGGACCCGGTGATGCTGCGCGACCGCACGCCGGCGCAGATCCGGCTGCTCGTGGAGCAGGGCTTCCTGGACCCGGCCTGAGCCGGGCCGGCCTCACGCCTGAGTCCGGGCGCGTCGGCAGCCCGCGCCTGCGCGTCGGCATCCCGCCCGGGCTCGGTCGGCGTCACGCCTGGGCCGCGTCCGTACTCCCGTGAGCCAAGTGCCCGATCTGATGGGATTGACCCGGAAAAGGGCTCCTGTCAGTGGTGGGTGCGAAGCTACCTTCGAGGGACAAACCTCGCGCGTTCTCGGGGAGGCGCGCTGTCTCGGGGGAGGCGCGATGGCGGGGGAGACGCCGGATCAGGGTGAGGGCCGGATCATCAAGGGGCGGTACCGGCTGCTCAGGATGCTCGGCGCGGGCGGCATGGGCCGCGTCTGGCTCGCGTACGACCAGGAGTTGGCCTGCCAGGTCGCGGTGAAGGAGATCGCGCTCGCGGACGTGCCGACGGACGCGGGCGAGCCGGCCCCGGGGGTCCCCCCGCTCGAGCGAAGCCGAGAGCGGGGGAGTATCGCGCGGGCCCGCAGCGAGGCGCGGCACGCGGCACGACTGCGCGGCCACCCGCACGTGGTGACGGTCCACGACGTGGTGGTGCACGAGGGGCTGCCCTGGATCGTCATGGAGTACGTGCCGGACGCGGTCGATCTCCAGGCGGTCGTACGGCGGTCGGGGCCGCTGCCGCCCGCCCAGGTGGCCCGCGTCGGGCTCGCCGTTCTCGACGCGCTCACCGCCGGCCACCGCATCGGCATCCTGCACCGGGACGTGAAGCCGGCCAACATCCTGCTCGCGCCGGACGCTTCGGGCGACACCTACGCGCGCGTGCTGCTCACCGACTACGGCATCGCGCTCCAGCCCGAGTCCCGCGAGCCCCGGCTCACGGCCACCGCCGGCATCCTCGGCACGCCCGGCTACCTCGCCCCGGAGCGGGCCCGCGGTGAGCCGCCCACCCCGGCCGCCGACCTGTTCTCCCTGGGCGCCACGCTCTACTCCGCCGTCGAGGGACGCGGCCCCTTCGATCGCCACGGCGACTACGCGACCCTGATGGCTCTGCTCGGCGAGGACCCGACGCCACCGACCCGCGCGGGTGAACTGACTCCGGTGCTGCTGGGGTTGCTCGTGAAGGACCCCGTGCGCAGGTTCTCACCGGAGGCGGTGGCCAGGGGACTGGAGCGGGTGCTGAGGGGTGCCGGGGCCACGGGGGCACCGGCGGGCGGCTTCGGACCGCCGCCCGAGGGGTTCGGCACGCTGGCGGTGGGGGTGGCCGGGGTGCCGCCGGGAAGCCCCGTGGCGGACGGGCTGCCGCCGGCATTCGTAGCCGGTACACCGCCGGGTCCGCCGCCCGGCTGGAGCGGCGCGCGTACGCCGGGCACGCCGCCCACGCCGGGACATGGCTCCCCGCAGACGCAACCTCCCTTCAGTCAGGGCAACCCCTACGCGCAGACGGTCGGGCCCTTCGAGGCCCCCGGCAGCCAGTCACCCCATGCGGGGAGCCCGCCCCCGCCCTCGCCGCCGTACACGGAAGGCCACCCCGGCAGGAAGAGGCGGCTCGCTCTCGTGGCTCTCGTCGTGGGGGTCGTGCTCGTGGTCGCGGGTGGTACGTGGGCGGCGGTGTCGCTGACCGGGGGCGACGACGGTGACGCCGGGAGCGCCGCGACGAAGAAGTCGTCCTCGCCGAGTGCCTCGCAGTCGCCGACCGGGCCCGTGTACCCGTACGGCGACGTGGTCGGGCTCACCGAGCCGCTGGAGACCGGGGACTGTGTGAAGGCGGTCTGGTCGGGGACGCCGTTCAGGTCGTCGCCGAACCTGGGCGTGGTGGACTGCGTCGACGACTGGCCGGACGGGCAGGTGGTGGCGGTCGACTCGGCCACCGACCAGGCAGACGCCCGCTCCCAGGGCGCCGAGCGGTGCGAGAGCCAGAGCAGGGCGGTCGTGGACGCGTTGCCCGACGCGGGTGGCTACGCCGTCGTGCCGACGAAGGAGGGCTTCACCGCGGCCAACAGCGGCACGGCCTGTCTCGTCCTCGGACGCCATGCCGCGATAGGCGGCGAGGTGGGCCGCTTCCGTGACGCGGGCACGAGCCTGTGGGTGGGGCAGATGAGCGTGGGCGACTGCTGGGTCTACGAGGAACTGGATGACGGCTACAAGGCACCGCTGACGGACTGCGCCGAACCGCACACGGATCAAGTGATCGGAACCGTTCAGGCCCCCGACAAAATGAGCTACGAGAAGGGCGCCGCCAATGCGACGAAGTTGTGCGGCAACAAGTTCGAGTCGACCTGGGCGCCCGGTTCGGAGCGCCTCGTGATCGGTTGGGTGACCGACGAGGACGACTGGAAGGCGGGTTTCACGAAGATCGTGTGCACGGTCAGTCAGGTCGACAACAAGAAGACGACCGGAAAAATACCCGGGCCCGGCTCGGTCTGAGACGGACCGGGACGTGGACGGGGTGAGTCCGTGGCGCCGTCAGCCCTGCGTTCACCTCTGGTTCGCCTGGGCGCCGCCCGCGCGTGTCAGCCTCCCGGGGCGGGCGCGTGTGGGGCGGATGCAAAGGGGACGCGGACGAACATGGAGAGCGGATCGGCGATCTTCGCGGGAGTGGTGTTCGCCCTGTTCGGAGGCGGGCTCCTGGTGTGGACCGCGACCCGCCTGCGGCACCGCGAGCCCGTCGCCCTCGGTGTGAACCCCGTCGCATCGGCGACCCTCGCCACGCTGGCCTCGGTGGCTTCGCTGGCTCTCGGCGCGTGGTGCTTCACCCGCCTTTGAGGAACCGGCCGATGACCCCGGGAGGCCATTCTCAAACCGGGAACCGGCGAGCACGTCCGTAATTGAGAGGTCACGCTCCGGATGGGCCGGAAAAGACCTGGTGGGCACTCCGGGCGGCAGGAATGGCGGTAGTCGGGTTACCGTTCGAGTGGCCGTTGTGGGCTTTTCCCGTTTGACACGGGGGCGGGATGTACCGTCACACTCCGCAGCGTCACCACGACCCAGCCCCGGGACGAAGCCTGGGGAGCCCCAGCGTCGACCGGAGAGAAGAGCGAAGTTGTCCCCCACCAGCGAGACCGCGAAGGGCGGCCGCCGACTCGTGATCGTCGAGTCGCCTGCCAAGGCGAAGACGATCAAGGGCTACCTCGGCCCCGGCTACATCGTCGAGGCGAGTGTGGGGCACATCCGCGACCTTCCCAACGGCGCCGCGGAGGTGCCCGAGAAGTACACCGGCGAGGTCCGCCGCCTCGGCGTGGACGTCGAACACGACTTCGAGCCCATCTATGTCGTCAACGCCGACAAGAAGGCCCAGGTCAAGAAGCTCAAGGACCTGCTGAAGGACTCCGACGAGCTCTTCCTCGCCACCGATGAGGACCGCGAGGGCGAGGCCATCGCGTGGCACCTCCTGGAGGTCCTGAAGCCCAAGGTGCCGGTCAAGCGGATGGTCTTCCACGAGATCACCAAGGACGCGATCCGCGAGGCCGTCGCCAACCCGCGCGACCTCAACCAGCGCATGGTCGACGCCCAGGAGACCCGCCGCATCCTCGACCGCCTCTACGGCTACGAGGTGTCGCCGGTCCTGTGGAAGAAGGTCATGCCGCGGCTGTCCGCCGGTCGCGTCCAGTCCGTGGCCACCCGACTCGTCGTCGAGCGGGAACGCGAGCGCATCGCGTTTCGTTCCGCTGAGTACTGGGACCTGACGGGCACCTTCGCGACCGGCCGCGCGGGGGATTCGTCGGACCCGTCGTCGCTGGTCGCCCGCCTCCAGACCGTCGACGGCAGGCGGGTCGCGCAGGGCCGCGACTTCGACTCCCTGGGACAGATCAAGAGCGCGAACACCCTCCACCTCGACGAGGCGAACGCCCGCGCCCTCGCCGCCGCCCTGGAGAACACCCGCTTCTCCGTCCGGTCCGTCGAGTCGAAGCCGTACCGCCGCTCGCCGTACGCCCCGTTCCGTACGACGACGCTGCAGCAGGAGGCCAGCCGCAAGCTCGGCTTCGGCGCGAAGGCCACCATGCAGGTCGCGCAGAAGCTGTACGAGAACGGCTACATCACGTACATGCGTACGGACTCCACGACGCTGAGCGAAACCGCCGTGACGGCCGCCCGCGCCCAGGTCACGCAGCTGTACGGTGCCGACTACCTGCCGGCCCAGCCGCGCACGTACGCCGGAAAGGTCAAGAACGCGCAGGAGGCCCACGAGGCGATCCGCCCCTCGGGTGATCGTTTCCGCACTCCCGCCGAGACGGGTCTGACCGGCGACCAGTTCAAGCTCTACGAGCTGATCTGGAAGCGGACCGTCGCCTCCCAGATGAAGGACGCGACCGGCAACAGCGTCACGGTGAAGATCGGTGGTGCCGCCGCCGACGGGCGTGACGTCGAGTTCAGCGCCTCCGGCAAGACGATCACCTTCCACGGCTTCCTCAAGGCGTACGTCGAGGGCGCCGACGACCCGAACGCCGAGCTGGACGACCGCGAGCGCCGCCTGCCCCAGGTCGCCGAGGGCGACGCGCTCGGCGCCGAGGAGATCACGGTCGACGGGCACGCCACCAAGCCCCCGGCCCGCTACACCGAGGCCAGCCTGGTCAAGGAGCTGGAAGAGCGCGAGATCGGCCGCCCGTCGACGTACGCGTCGATCATCGGCACGATCCTGGACCGCGGGTACGTCTTCAAGAAGGGCACGGCCCTCGTGCCGTCCTTCCTGAGCTTCGCCGTGGTCAACCTCCTGGAGAAGCACTTCGGGCGGCTCGTCGACTACGACTTCACCGCCAGGATGGAGGACGACCTCGACCGCATCGCGCGCGGCGAGGCGCGGGCCGTGCCGTGGCTGAAGCGGTTCTACTTCGGCGAGACAGTGCCTGACAGCGGCTTCGCCGCGAGTGGTGAGGGCGGCGCCGCCGACGCCGGCAACGGCGACGGGGACCACCTCGGCGGCCTCAAGGAGCTGGTGACCGACCTGGGCGCGATCGACGCGCGCGAGGTGTCGTCGTTCCCGGTGGGCAGCGGCATCGTGCTGCGGGTCGGGCGCTACGGCCCGTACATCGAGCGCGGCGAGAAGGACTCCGAGAACCACCAGCGCGCGGACATCCCGGAGGACCTGGCGCCCGACGAGCTGAGCGTCGAGCTCGCGGAGGAGCTGCTCGCCAAGCCGAGCGGCGACTTCGAGCTGGGCGCCGACCCGGAGAGCGGCCACCAGATCATCGCCAGGGACGGCAGGTACGGCCCGTACGTCACCGAGGTGCTCCCCGAGGGCACCCCGAAGACGGGCAAGAACGCCGTCAAGCCGCGCACGGCCTCGCTGTTCAAGTCGATGTCCCTGGACACGGTGACGCTGGCGGACGCGCTCAAGCTGATGTCGCTCCCGCGCGTCGTCGGCACGGATGCGGACGGCGTGGAGATCACCGCGCAGAACGGCCGCTACGGCCCGTACCTGAAGAAGGGCACGGACTCGCGGTCCCTGCAGTCCGAGGACCAGCTCTTCACGATCACGCTGGAGGAGTCGCAGGCGATCTACGCCCAGCCCAAGCAGCGTGGCCGCGCCGCCGCCAAGCCGCCGCTGAAGGAGCTGGGCGCGGACCCGGTCAGCGGTAAGCCGGTCGTCGTCAAGGACGGTCGCTTCGGGCCGTACGTCACCGACGGGGAGACCAACGCGACGCTGCGCTCCGGCGACAGCGTCGAGGAGATCACCCCGGAGCGCGGCTTCGAGCTGCTCGCCGAGAAGCGGGCCAAGGGCCCCGCGAAGAAGACGGCGAAGAAGGCGCCCGCGAAGAAGGCCCCGGCCAAGAAGGCGACGGCCGCGAAGAAGACGGCGGCGAAGAAGACCACGGCCGCGAAGACCACAGCGGCGAAGACCGCAGCGGCGAAGAAGACGACCGCCAAGAAGGCGACGGCTTCGCAGGCGGCCGCGGAGGACTGAGCGGCGGTTGAGGGGCGCCGCTCTTAGGCGTCGTCCCTCGGCGCCGCATTTTCTCCACCGCGGCTTCGCAAAAAGAACGCCCCGGCATCACTTTGGTGTCGGGGCGTGCGCACGTCAGGACGGGCTCACCGCGCTGTCGGTGCTGCCCGATAGGCTGAAAGCATGACGCGAGCCGAGCAGCCTACGGCCCACAACCCGGCCCCAGACGACGCCCTGGTAGCGGACTCCCGCGAGCGCGCCGTTCGCGCCCTGCTGCGCCAACCTCAGCTCAAGCGGCTGTGGAGCGCGCAACTAGTGGGCGGTATCGGTGACGCCCTCGCGTTGCTGGTGCTGGTCCTCCTCGCCCTCCAGGCGGCCATCGCCGAGGGCTCGTTCGGGGGCGGCTATCGGGGCGTGGCGTTCGCAGTGGCGACCGTCTTCGGGGTGCGTGTCCTTGCCACGCTGCTCTTCGGAGCCGTGCTCCTCGGACCGCTCACCTCCCTCACCTCCCAGGACGGCCCGCTCGACCGCCGCTGGACCATGGTCGGCGCGGACGGCGTGCGCGCCGTGCTGCTGATCATCGCGCCGCTGTGGATCGACTGGACCCCGGACGACGCGCTGGCCTTCCTCCTCGTCACCGCCTTCGTGGCAGGTGTCGCCGAACGTTTCGGGACGGTCGCCCGCGAGAGCGCCGCCCCCGCGCTGCTGCCCGCCCCGCCCCTGGAGGGCGCGACGGTACGGCCGCTTCCGGACCACATGGACGCGCTGCGCCGCCTGTCGCTGCGTACGAGCTTCGTAACGATCCCCCTCGCGGCCGCCGCGCTCGTCGTAGCGGCGCTGATCAACAATCTGCTCGGTGCGGGAATCGACTGGTTCGACCAGCACCAGGCCGCCCTCGGCTCGTACGTGGCGGCGGGTCTGTTCGCCGCATCCGTGTCCGTGCTGACCTTCCTGGAGCTGCCCGGCACGCGCACCCCGCGCGCGCGGTCGCCGCTGGAGGGGCTGCGCCGCCCCAAGACGGGCTCGGGTGTCGACAAGGGCCGCACGGGCGCGATCCCGCTGCTGGTGCTCGCCTGCGCGGCCGTCGCCGGGTCGGTCGCCGCCGCCGTCGCCGTGTCGGTGCTGCACGCCAAGGACCTGGGCGGCGGCCCGGTGCTGTACGGGCTGCTGGTGCTCGCGCTGACCGGCGGCGTCGTGGTCGGCATCCGTACGGCGCCTGCCGTGCTGCCCGCCCTGTCCCGCCGTCGGCTGCTGGCACTGGTGATCGCCTTCACCGGCGTCGCGCTGCTGGCCGCCGGGCTGGTCCCGGACGTCACCACGGTGCTGCTCATCGACGCGCTGGCCGGAGTCGGCGCGGGCATGGCCGCCAACATCGGACACACACTGCTCGACCAGGAGGCCGAGGACTTCCGCCGGCCGCGCACGACCGAGCACCTGCACGCGGTCGTACGGGTCTCCGTGGCCCTCGGCGCGCTCCTGGCACCCGTGGTGGCGGCTGGGATCGGTCCGCACCGCCTGGAGAACGGCAAGTTCGTCTTCGCGCACGGCGGGGCCGCGTTCACGCTGATGCTGGTCGGCGCGCTGCTGCTGCCCATGGCCGCGCTGGTGCTGGCCAAGGTCGACGACCGCTCCGGCGTGCCGCTGCGGCACGACCTGCGGGACGCGCTGCTGCACGGCGACGACCCGGCGCAGGCCCCCGCGGCCTCCGGCTTCTTCATCGCTCTGGAGGGCGGCGACGGCGCCGGGAAGTCCACGCAGGCCGAGGCGCTCGCCGAGTGGGTCAGGGCCAAGGGCCACGAGGTCGTGCTCACGCGCGAGCCGGGGGCCACGCCCGTGGGCAAGCGGCTGCGGTCGATCCTGCTGGACGTGTCGAGCGCGGGCCTCTCGCACCGCGCGGAGGCGCTGCTGTACGCGGCGGACCGCGCGGAGCACGTCGACACGGTGGTGCGGCCCGCGCTCGAGCGCGGCGCGGTCGTGATCTCCGACCGGTACATCGACTCGTCCGTGGCCTATCAGGGGGCGGGCCGTGACCTGTCCCCGACCGAGATCGCCCGGATCTCGCGCTGGGCGACCGACGGGCTCGTGCCCCACCTGACCGTGCTGCTGGACGTCTCCCCGGAGGCGGCCCGCGAGCGGTTCACCGAGGCGCCCGACCGGCTCGAGTCCGAGCCGGCCGAGTTCCACGCGCGCGTACGGTCCGGTTTCCTGACGCTGGCCGCCTCCGACGCCGGCCGCTACCTGGTCGTCGACGCCGGGCAGGAGCCGGAGGCCGTGACGGCGGTGGTCCGCCACCGGCTCGACCAGATGCTGCCGCTGTCCGAGGCCGAGGTGAAGGCCCAGGAGGAGGCCCGCCGCAAGGCCGAGGAGGAAGCACGCCGGAAGGCCGAGGAGGAGGCCGCCCGCAAGGCCGAGGAGGAGCGCCTGGAGCGCGAGCGCCAGGAGCAGCTTGCGCGGCTGCGTGCCGAGGAGGAGGAGCGTAAGCGGCGCGAGCTGGAGGAGGCGCAGCGGCGCGAGGCCGAACGGCAGGCGGAGGAGGCCCGGCAGCGGGCCGAGGAAGCGCGCAGGCGGGCCGAGGAGGAGCGGGCCCGGCTCCTCGCCGAGGAGAAGGTCCGCGCCGAGGAGGCGGCCCGCCGCAAGGCCGAGGAGGAGCGGCGCCGCAAGCAGGCCGAGGAGGAGGCCCGGCTGCGTGCCGAGGCCGAGGCGTTGCGCCTGGAGAAGCAGCGGAAGGCCGAGGAGGCGCTGCTGCGGGCCGAGGAGGCACGCCGGGCGGCCGAGCAGGCCTCGGCCGCCGCGCAGGCGGGCCCGCGGCCGACGACGCCCGCCGCATCGTCCGCACCTGCCGTCCCGTCGGACGCGGTCACCGTGCCGACGCCGGTCGTGACCCCGACGAACGCGTCGGGCGGGCCGGTGGAGGAGACGGCGGTGCTACGGCCGGTCCGGGACGGGAAGGGGGCGCGGGGGCGGTCTGCCGACGAGCGGTCCTCCGGCGACCCGTCTGCCGACGGCCGGTCTGCCGATGCTGCCGATACGCGGTCCTCGCGTGAGGAGTCCTCCGGCGGGCCCGACTCCGAGGTGACGGCAGAGCTGCCGCAGCCGCCGGTGCCGGGTGCGGCGGACGAGACGGCGGTGCTGCCGCCGGTGCCGCCGGGTGCGGCCGATGAGACGGCGGTGCTGCCGCCCGTACCGCCGGGTGCGGCCGATGAGACGGCGGTGCTGCCGCCCGTACGCGGCGAGGATCCCGCTGACCGGGTGCCGCCGGGGTTCTTCCGCGACGAGCGGGCCGGGGCGGGGCCGGACGGTTCCGACGACCGTACGCGGGAGCTGCCGCAGGTCGACGAGGACGGCACGCCCAGGCGCCGCTCTCGGCCCGACTGGGCGGAGGAGACGCCGTTGGACGATCTGCCGACGTTGGCGGACGAGCTGCTCGGCCCCCATGGGGACGAGGAAGGGTTCGGCGACGACCGGGGCGGACGGGGCCGGGGGCGGGGCCGGCGGGGCTGAGCCCGCAGCCGCGGCAGGTGGAGCGGCCCGCGGCTGTGCGGGTCGGTCCGCGGCCCGAGCCCGCTGCAGGCGGTGGCTCCCCTGGATGGTGGCCCTGGTTGTCAGTGGCGCCCCGCACAATGGATCCCGCAGCGCGAAGTGTGACGAAAGGGCGGGGTGAGGCGGGATGACCGTCTGGGACGACCTGGTGGGGCAGGAGAAGGTGAGCGATCAGCTCGATGCCGCCGCTCGGGATGCCGATGCCTTCGTCACCGCGGCCGGCACGGGCACCCCGCCGCCCGAGGCGTCGAAGATGACGCACGCCTGGCTGTTCACGGGGCCGCCCGGCGCGGGGCGGAACCAGACGGCGCGGGCGTTCGCGGCCGCGCTGCAGTGCGTGAGCCCCGACCGCGCGCTCGGCGGCTCCCCGGGCTGCGGCTTCTGCGACGGCTGCCACACGGCCCTCGTGGGCACCCATGCCGATGTCACCACGGTCGCCGCGGTCGGCACGCAGATCCTCGCCGAGGACATGCGGGACACGGTTCGCAAGTCGTTCACCTCGCCGGCCAACGGCCGCTGGCAGGTCATCCTCGTCGAGGACGCCGAGCGGCTGAATGAGAAGTCCGCCAACGCCGTTCTCAAGGCCGTCGAGGAGCCCGCCCCCCGCACCGTGTGGCTGCTGTGCGCCCCTTCCGTCGAGGACGTCCTGCCGACCATCCGCTCCCGCTGCCGCCACCTCAACCTGCGCACCCCCTCGGTCGACGCCGTCGCAGACATGCTCGTCCGGCGCGAGGGCATCGAGCCCGACGTCGCCGCCGCCGCGGCCCGCGCCACGCAGGGCCACGTCGACCGCGCCCGCCGCCTCGCCACCGATCCGGCCGCCCGCGAGCGCCGTGCCGCCGTGCTGAAGCTGCCGCTGCGCGTCGAGGACGTCGGCGGCTGCCTCAAGGCCGCCCAAGAGCTCGTGGACGCGGCCTCGGAGGACGCCAAGGTTCTCGCCGAGGAGATGGACGCCAAGGAGACCGAGGAGCTCAAGGCGGCGTTGGGCGCTGTTCAGGGCGGCCGGCTGCCGCGCGGTACGGCGGGGGTGATGAAGGACCTGGAGGACAAGCAGAAGCGCCGCCGGACGCGCACCCAGCGCGACAGCCTCGATCTCGCCCTCACCGACCTGACCGCCTTCTACCGCGACGTCCTCGCCCTCCAGCTCGGCTCACGCGTCGCGATCGCCAACGGCGACGCCGAGGACGCCCTGGAGCGGCTCGCCCGCGGCAGCACCCCCGAGTCCACCCTGCGTCGCATCGAGGCGATCGCCGCCTGCCGCGACACCCTCGACCGCAACGTGGCCCCGCTGCTCGCGGTGGAAGCGATGACGATGGCGCTGAGAGCGGGCTGAGAGCGGGCTGAGGAGCCCGCCCCGGCGGGCTTGAGCCAGGGGTCGGGCCGCACGCGCCCGAAGCCGACGGGACACGCCACGTTGACGGCGTAACTCATCCGTGGCACGTTGCACACGCAGAGCATTCAACCCGTCGCGCAGAGTTACGCTCGACCGATGTACCTCAGGCGCTCTCCCCGCAGGTTCCGTCCCGGTGTCGCACTTCTCGGCGCCGCCGCGCTGCTCGTCTCCGCCTGCTCCGCCTCCGGGGGGCCGACGGGCTCCGCCGGTGCGGCCGAGGCGGCGCTGGCCGCGCTGCCGCGTGCCACGCCGTCCGCGCTCTCGCCGTACTACGGGCAGCGGCTGACCTGGCGTGACTGCGGACCCGGCTTCGAGTGCACCACCATGAAGGCGCCGCTCGACTACGCCAAACCCGACGCGGGGGACGTACGGCTCGCCGTCGCCCGCAAGAAGGCCACAGGGCCGGGTGAGCGGCTGGGCTCGTTGCTGGTGAACCCGGGCGGGCCGGGCGGCTCGGCGGTCGGCTACGTCCAGCAGTACGCCGGCATCGGCTACCCGGCCGAGGTCCGCGCCCGCTACGACATGGTCGCGGTCGATCCACGGGGCGTGGCCCGCAGCGAGCCCGTGGAGTGTCTCGACGGGCGGGAGATGGACACGTACACACAGACGGACGTGACGCCCGACGACCGGCGGGAGACCGACCAGCTGGTCGCGTCCTACGAGAAGTTCGCGGAGGGGTGCGCGGCGGACGAGCCCCGTCTCCTGCGCCATGTCTCGACCGTCGAGGCGGCGCGGGACATGGACATCCTGCGGGCGGCGCTGGGGGACCGGAAACTGACGTACGTGGGGGCGTCGTACGGGACGTTCCTCGGGGCGACGTACGCGGGGCTCTTCCCGGACCGGGTGGGACGGCTCGTCCTGGACGGCGCGATGGACCCGTCGCTGCCCGCGCGCCGGCTGAACCTCGACCAGACGACGGGGTTCGAGACGGCGTTCCAGTCGTTCGCGAAGGACTGTGTGCGACAGACCGACTGCCCGCTCGGCGCATCGGGCGCGACACCCGACCGGGTCGGCAGGAACCTCAAGGCCTTCTTCGAAAAGCTCGACGCGCACCCCCTGCCCACCGGGGACCCGGACGGCCGCAAGCTGGGCGAGGCCCTGGCCACCACGGGCGTGATCGCGGCGATGTACGACGAGGGTGCCTGGGAGCAGCTGCGCGAGGCGCTGGCCTCGGCGATGAAGCAGAACGACGGCGCGGGCCTGCTCGCCCTCGCCGACAGCTACTACGAGCGGGACCTCGACGGCCGCTACGCCAACCTGATGTTCGCCAACGCGGCGGTGAACTGCCTGGATCTGCCCGCCGCGTTCTCCTCACCCGAGCAGGTACGGGACTCCCTCCCGACCTTCGAGAAGGCCTCCCCGGTCTTCGGCGAGAGCCTCGCCTGGGCCACCCTGAACTGCGCGTACTGGCCGGTGCGGCCGACGGGCGAGCCTCACCGCATCGAGGCGAAGGGCGCCGACCCGATCGTCGTCGTCGGCACCACCCGCGACCCGGCGACCCCGTACCGCTGGGCCCGGTCCCTCGCCGACCAGCTCTCCTCCGGCCGCCTCCTCACCTACGAGGGCGACGGCCACACCGCCTACGGCCGCGGCAGCGACTGCATCGACTCCGCCATCAACACGTACCTCCTGCGCGGCACCCCGCCCCCGGCCAACGGAAAGCGCTGCTCATAACCACTCCCACCGCCCCCGCAGCGTCGCTCCGGGGGCGTGGACAGAGCACCCCCGGAAACTGTGTAGACTTACCGACGTTGCTGATCGCACCATAGTGCTGACAGCGCGCCGCCTTAGCTCAGATGGCCAGAGCAACGCACTCGTAATGCGTAGGTCTCGGGTTCGAATCCCGAAGGCGGCTCTATCCAAACCCCAGGTCAGGCATCTGACCTGGGGTTTTATTCTGTTCGTGCTGTCTGGTCCGGGCGAGGGTACGGCTGCTGACCTGCGCAGACGGAATGCGTAGGCCTGGGGAGCGCCGGTGAAGGCGGTTCACGGGAATGGGCGTGTGGACATGCTCTGGAGTGCTGTTTTCACGAACGGTTGAAGCCTGGTCAGTCCCGGTTGCCGATCAGGGTGCACAAGGGGAGCGCATCGGTGCGCTGGTGGTGTGGCAGGCGGTGTCTATGGCGGTTGAGCCGGTGGCCGTCGCTGAGTGTGCTGAGATTGTCGATGTCGGAGACCGACGGACAGCCGACCCCAGGGTCACCTTCCACCTGGGCCTCGCCAACTCCGGCAAGACACATTGACGCCATCGCCCTGCTGGCCGCCTGCGCTGAGGCCGGGCGGACCGGCTCTACGCTGCGCATGCTCGCCTTTGAGGTCTACGAACGGCCGCGTACCCTGCTCGGTGCGGAGCGGGTCGGTCTGCTCACGGGTGAGGAACGCCTCAACCCCGGATGCGCCGGTGCTGTGCTGCACGGCCGAGGCGGCGCCCGCCGTCGCCGATCTCCTGGTTTGTCGACGAAGCGCACTGGCTGGCCGACGAAGACCGTGGCCGCGCCTGGACTCGCCTGTTCCTGAGCGGTACTCACATCGACGTGCACGTTTGTGCCGCACCGGAGGCCGAAGATCTGTTGCGCAAGCAAGCGCGGCCGGTATCCGTGCACGCAAGGCCTACCGGGTCGTCACCGCCGACTTGCTCAAGCTGCTCCGCGTTGACGTGCCGGAGCGCACTAGCCAGCACGTTGAAACAAAGAGGCTGGTGATGGGAGGGCGCCGAGCAGCCCTGGTGGGCCCGCTGCGAGATCAAAAAATTTAACACTAACATTTCTCACGTGATTGGGTGACCAGGTTCGGGAAGGTTCGCTGAATTCTTTTTGGCCCGTCATACTCGGTCATGAATGGTTGCGAAGAATGGGGTGTGAATCATGCCGAATGTCTTCGACTAAATCGAATGGAAGGCTCGGAAGGTTTTTGGGAAAGAGCCGGTTTGTGTGCATGTGGGAAATGTCAAGGAGTGTGAGATCAAGCGGCATCCCACTTATCCGAAGTTCCGCGCCGACGCGATCCGGGCGGGAGTCCAGTCAGCCCCGAGTTCCCGTCTTTGGGAGTCCATTATTGCCATGGGGAGGCTGTGTGACCTGGATGGCGACGATACGTGGCGGCTGGTCATCCTGGACTGCATAGTTCCCTGTTTCCGTTCGCTGTCCACGAAAATCTCTCGTGATTTCCAAGTTGAGCGCGAAGAAATCCGATCGGCCATGGTCGCAACCGCATTGGAGATATGGGTAGAAACTGCTATGGGCGTTCCGCCGCGCCACGTCAGGGATCGAATGATGAAGGCAGCCTTCGAGGTTGCCTTCCGGCATGGGAGGGCCCTCTCGTCGGAGTACTCGATGGATGACGTCGAAATATTTTTCCGGCCGGAAATGCCTGTATGTCTCAGACCTCTACCCCTCGTTCACCGGACTCCGAGAAGCTGCAGGCGTGATGGGGGCCGTCGAATCTGCCGCACACCGACTCATCAGGGCAGGAGAGTTCCCTTTCCCTGTGGCGAGGGCGGGACGGAGCTACAAGGTCTCTGTTAGGGCTCTCATGCACTTCATGGATATTCCGGACGCCATCGTCCATGTGGACGACGTTGAGAACGGCGCCCTCCATGCGAGCGGCGGCGTACTCTGAGCCATGGTGCCGTCAGCCGAACACTTTGCCCTTCCTGAGCTGCGGAGATCCTGGAGATCCAAGCCTCTGGCGTCGGTCGCGGGGCGCGAAGTCATTGGTGCTCAAGGTCACGAGGGAAAGCGCCTGGCGAGCGCACCGACGACACCCTCACCGTCGTCCGCGGCGACTCCGGGCGGCTCACCGGCCTGGTTCCCCCGGACGACTTGTCGGCAGCCTCCCTGCTCGGGGCAGATCTCTTGGGTACGGAGGTGTGGTGCCGTTCAGATTTTGATCACGCGGATGCCGGGGCCGCACAGCATGAGGAGGTCCTCGGGGTCTGACGTCAGCACGGTCACCGGCGCGGGCGAGGCCAGCGCGGTGGCGGCGACGATGGCGTCGAGGGCGTATTTGTGGCCGTGCAGGCCGGCTGCGGCGAGCAGCTTGCTCGCGTGGCGGGCGATGGCTTCGGTGGGCGGGACGATGTTGACGCGGGAGACGGCGTAGTCGAAGCGGGCCTGGTTGGTCTTGGGGTCGCGGGCTTCGACGAGGGTAACGGAGCTGATGACGACGCGGATGTCCTCGGCCTCGGCGGCGGCGAGCCATTCGGTGAGTTCGGGGGTGCGGCATACGAGTTTGGGCAGGCCTTCGCAGTCCAGGACGAGGGTGCCGCTCATGCGGCGTCTGCCGAGCCGGCTGCGTTGCCGCGCAGGAGCGCTCGCTTGGCCTCGACAGCTGCCTGATCCACCGGCCCGTGTTCGGTCTCCGCGTCTGCAATGAGTTCGCGCAGTCGGTCCCGTTCCAGTTGGCGCTGGATGAGGGTTTCGACGTAGGCGGACATGCCTCGCTTGCCGGTGCGTGCTTTGAGGGCCGCGATGGTGCCTTCGTGGAGGGAGACGGAGACCGGGCGGACAGGGCCTTCGCCGGGAGCGGGGTCAGGGGTGGTGGCCATGGAGCCATATTAACAATACTCTTGTTATTGGGTAGAAGAGTCTTCTGCGGCACCCGCGGACACGGCTGGGCCGCTGCGGTGGCTGCTGGAGCAGATCGGTGACGGCGTCACCCTGACCCAGGCCGGCTACCTGCCGCGGGAACTGGTGGCAGCCGCGTTCGCCCGCTACCCGCACTGGTACCCGATCGGCAAGGGGCCGCGCTCCGAGGTGGACCTGTTCCAGTGGCCGACCTGCACGAACTCGCCCGCATCCACCGGCTGGTGACCAAGCGCCTTCGTACGCTCAAGCTCTCGGCTGCCGGCCGCGCTCAGCTGACTGACCATCAGCTGCGCCAGCACACGGCTGCGCTGGCCTGGCTCGGCACCACCGCAGCGGATCGGCAGGTGGCCGAGTGCGCCCTGGGCGCGCTGTGGGCGGAGCCCCGGCTCCGCGAGGACCTGCGCGATGCCATCCATCCGGTGCTTGCTGCGGGCTTCACCCACGGCGACGGCACCGCGATGGAGGTGAAGGACACCGAGCGGCTGCTGTGGAGGTTCTGGCACACCGGTCGCAAACTCGGCTACCTCGAACCGGAACGGTCCATCGACGCCCTGATCTCCCTGTCCACGACTGGCCGCTCGGCCGCCCTCGCCGCGCTCCGCCTCCTGGCCGAGGGGCCGCGCGACCACATCTGAGCGTGCCTCAGCGGGTTGTCAGGCCGGCGTTGGTGAGGCGTCGCATCAGCGAGGGCTTGCCGCGGTACTGCTCGCGCAGGTCGTGGAGGCGCCGGGTGAACTCCTCGGGAGTGCCCGCCCGGTCGTGGACGTCGCGGAGATCCTTCAGGAGGGTGACAGCGGTGTCGTAGGGGCCGGGCTGCTTCCTCCCGATCAGGTTGGCGACGTCCTCCCAGGCTTGCTCGGCGTTCTCCGCCAGGTGGTCCAGGTGGTCCAGGTGGTCCAGGTGGTCCAGGTGGCTCTCGCGGGCCAGCTCTTTGGCCTGGCGGGCCCAGGCGCGGGCCTGCTCTTGCTGCCGGGTGTGCTCGCTGCGCACCTCATGGGCGGCGTCGAGGAGCTCTGCGGCTGAGCGGCGCCGGGCAGCGGTGGACTGTCCGGCCGTACCACGGGACGCGGCGCGGTGGCGGGCCAGCAGAGTGGGGCCCGGTTGCGGGGCGGTGCCCAGGGCGGCGTCCAGCAGCAGGGTGTCCTTCTCGCGTGGTGGCAGGGCGCGGATCCAGGCGGCGAGCGCGTCCTTGTCGATCGCCTGGGAAGGAGCGGCACCGCCGGCGCGGGCGGCCGCGGTGAGCAGATGCGGGTCGACGTGAAGGAAGTCGGCCAAGGCCTGCTGCGGGCCGGTGAGTTGGGCAAGGCCGGCGGGTACAGGCGGCTCGACGGTGGAGGTGTACTCGTCCTCGTCGACGTCCTCCTGCAGCTCCCAGCGGGTGAGCGCGGAGAGCCAGACCAGATAGAGGGGGCGCAGGTCGCCTGCGGCCAGTTCGGTACGCAGGGGGGTGAAGGAGGCGAGGGTGAAGGAGGTCTCGAAGTCCCACTCGCCGCCGTCCTCGGCCTCGTAGGAGAAGTCGAGCAGCACATGCCCATTCCTGGTCCGGCAGGTCAAGGCGTCTTCCGCGCAGTACGGTTCGGCGCTGCGGGCGGGCAGCAGTGTGGTGGGCAGGCGCAGCAGCAGACGCCGCGAGCCCCAGTTGGCGAAGTACAGATGGGCGTCGTACACCTGCTCCATCAGTTTGCGCTCATCGCCGCGGAAGTTGCCGTAGTGATACTCGTTGACGAAGTGCGTCGCACTGATCCGGGCCCGGCTCGACAGCGCTCGCACCCCTTCGAGCTCGTCCTTCGTCAACGGTCGGTCGATGGCCTGGAACTCGTAGTACTGGTACTCGCTCACGTCCGTGCAGACTACCGACAGGTGCGGCTCATCTCACGGGACCTGGACGTGATCCCTCGTTCGGGGCCCATCCACGGTTACGGTCCCGGCGGTGTCGTCGGGTTCGTAGGTCGGAGAAGGACGACGCCATGGTGGGCACGCTGGTGCTCTCCCTGCCTTCGGCGCACACGGGGGGAGAGCTGGTCGTCGAGCACGCCGGGCGGGAATGCGCCTACCGCGGCTCGAAGACGGATCCCTCGTCGCCTTCTATGCCGACTGCCGGCACCAGGTCACTCCGGTCCGAACCGGGTACCGGGTGACGCTCACCTTCAACCTGCTCGCCGAGCCGGGGACTTCGGCGGAGGTGTCCGGACCGCTGGCGGAGCTGGCACACAGTCTGGGCCGACACTTCGGCTCGCCCGCCAAACCGCGCTACGGCACCCGCGAGTTGGATCCGCCGACCCGGCTTGTGTACCTGCTCGATCACGAGTACACCCAGCGGGGCCTGAGCTGGGAGCGGCTCAAGGGCGCCGACGCGGGGCGTGCCGCTCTGCTGCGCGCCGCTGCCGCGCAGGCCGGGTGCGAGTCGGTGCTCGCCCTCGCCGAGTGAAGGAGACCTGGGATGCGTATCCCGAGGGGGACGACCCCTGGGGCGATCACGGGTATGACGAGGACGAGGACGGCGATGCGGGCGAGGACGGGGATTACGTCCTCCAGGAGCTGATCGACGACGAGATCACCCTGGGCTGGTGGACCGGTCCGGACGGCACCGGTGGCGAAGAGATCTCGTTGCGGGTTCAGGACTACGAGGTGTGCGCGAGCACTGCGAGCACGGACCTGACGCCCTACGACTCCCAGTACGAGGGCTACATGGGCAACTACGGCAACACGCTGGACCGGTGGTACCGGCGGGCCGCGGTGGTCGTGTGGCCGCGTGAGCGGGCCTTCGCGGCACGCGGCGAGGGCGGATCGCGGTGGGCCCTGGAGGAACTGCGCGTCGGCATCGCGCGGGGCGACCTGGACAGACCGGGCGCGCGAGCATGCGCTGTCCCTCGCACCGTTCTGGAAGAGCACCCGTCCGCAACCCGGGTTGCTGGACTGCGCGTTGCGGGTGGCCGCGGGCCTGGATGCGGCCGAGACCGCGGCGATGCTGCTGGAGCCGTTCCAGGTGGGTGCGCTCGGCCCGGAGCACGCGGACGGACTGGCCGCGGCAGCCGAGCGGTACGGGACCGGGTGGATACGCCGGGTCGTCGATGCCTGGTTCGCGTCGGAGCACCGCCTCCCGTCGCAGCAGTACGAGTGGACCGAGCGGTTGCCGGAGCTGTGTGCGGCGCTGTGTGCCCAGCGGGCGTCGGCGGTGGCGCGGCTGCTGTCCGCCGGCGTCTGGGCCGCGGTGGACAGCGGTCTGCGGCTGTGGATCACGGCCGGGCCGGCCGTGATCCGCCGTGCGCAGCTGCAGCAGCCGGCCCTGCCGCTGCGATACGTCCTGGCAGCGGCCGACGAAGAACTGCGGGACGGGATCCTGGCAGCGCTGCGCGAACGCGGGGACACGGTACTCGAGTGCCTGATGGCGCTGCTGCGCAGCGCCGCGGAGGTGAGCACGTCGGCCGAGTGGGGCGCGGCGGGGCTCGACGTCATCGCGCGGGACTGTGCGGACCGGCTGCGCGCGGTGGCCGAGCGGCCGCCGCGCGTTGCTGACGACTGGTCAGTGGCCTGGGACGCGTGCGGCTGCGAGCTGTGCGGTGTTCTCGGCGCCTTCCTCGGGTCCCGGTCGCGGCGGGTCCTCGAATGGCCGCTGGCGAAGGAGGGGCGGCGGCATGTGCACACCAGGATCGACTCGGCCGAGCTGCCGGTGCGCCACCAGACCAGGCGGCAGGGGCGCCCGTACACGCTGGTGCTGACGAAGACCCAGGAGCTGTTCACCCGTGAACAGGCGGTCCGCAGTCAGGCCGCGGCGGACCTGGCATGGCTGATGTCGCTACGGACGCGTGACTGAGGCTTCCGGCCGCCGACCGCGCCCGGCAGATGGGCGGCCTGCTCAACGGTCGGCGCTGCCGGGCGGTACGACCCATTCGGCGGGTTGTCCCGTCAGGGAGGCGATCATGTCGAAGTCGCCGTCGTAGTGGAGGACCGTTCGCCGGTGCAGTTCCGCTGTGGCCGCGATCAGCAGGTCGGGGAGGGACAGGGCGCGGTGGAAGCCTGCGTTGCGAGCACGGCGCTGGATCTCGAGAGCGCGGGTGAAGACGTCGTCGTCGGTGCGGAGGTAGTCGAAGGCGTGGAGCCACGTGCTGATCCGCGTTGCTTCTGAGCTGTCCCGGGCAGAGTGGATCATCTGGTACTCGGTGGGCTGGCACACCGCGAGGAGGAAACGCTCGTGCAGGGGCTTGAGTACCTCCTTGACGCTCGGCTTCGTCCAGCGAGCGAGGGCGGACTTGTCGATCAGGTAAAGGTCCTGCATCTGCTGCGCATGCTCTCATCAGGCAAAACATCACTACGCAGTACGACAGGGCACCACGCGACACGATCGCTCATGGTCTCGTAATGCGTAGGTCTCGGGTTCGAATCCCGAAGGCGGCTCCGAGGGAAACCGCAGGTCAGGTATCTGGCCTGCGGCTTCTTCGGTTTTATTGTTGTTGCTCTACAACACCTTCTGAACGTGGCGTCACGCCCGCCGCCCGTCTCTCCGAGATGACGATCAGGAGCGCGGGCTTGTTGAGTGATCACGCTTCAGGAGAGACTTCTACAGAACTGTAGATCGCGATGCGCTGACGGTACCCCGTATCGGCCGTCGACCGTCCCGGGAAGAGAGAGCGGACCTGATGTTCGGCCTGAGTGAACTGGCCCTGATCCTCCTCGTCGTCGTGGTGGTCCTCGGGGTGAAAAAGCTGCCGGAGCTGACGCGTTCGGCGGGCAAGGCGGCCCGGATCTTCAAGAGCGAGGCCAAGGCGCTGAAGGGCGAGGGCGGTGCGGAGGGCAGTCCGCGCACCGTGCCCGGGAGCGTTGTCGGGCGGCAGGACGACGACCCCGTGCCCCCACGCCCGTGAACTCGTCGCCCGTGAACCCGTCGGGGGCGGGCGCCGGTCGTGCCCCCACGCCCCCGACGGCAGGCGTCAGTACGCCTGCGGCAGGTAGCGGGCCAGCAGGTCGTCCAGGCTGACCATGCCGGTCAGACGCCCGGTGTCGTCGCGGACGACCGCGAGTGAGGCCCGCCGCCTGCGCAGCAGGTCGATCGCTTCGGCGACGGTCGCGTCCGCGGTCAGCTCCGGTACGGGGCGGGCCAGCGCGCGGGCGTTCATGGCGCGGCCCTGGGCGCGGGCGACCATGGCGTCGCGGGCGTGGACGGAGCCGAGGACCGTGCCGCTCTCGCGCACCAGCAGCCGGGTGCGGTCGTGGTCCGTGGCGATGCGCAGAATCTCGTCGACGCCCGCCGTGCCGTCGACCGAGGTGATCTCGGCGGCGGGGACCTGGAGGTCGGCCACCGGGGTCTGCGGCTCGGTCAGCGAGCGGGTGATCAGCTCGGAGTCGTCCTTGCTGATCAGGCCGAGCCGCTCCGACTCCTCGACGAGGTGGGTGAGTTGCTCGCGGTTGTGGACCGAGGCCAGCTCGTCGCGCGGGGTGACCCGGCACAGCCGTACAAGTGCGTTGCTCACCTTGTTCAACAGCTGGATCAGCGGCCGTACGACCTTCACGACGCCCCGGAACGGAGGCGAGAGCAGCATCGCCGAACGCTCGGGGTGGGCGATGGCCCACGACTTGGGGGCCATCTCGCCGGCCACCATGTGCAGAAACACCACGACGATCATTGCCACGGCGAACGCGATCGCGTAGCTGAGGGAGCTGGGCAGGCCCAGCTTGTGCAGCAGCGGGTCGAGTTCGTGCGAGATCGCGGGCTTGGAGAGCGAACCCAGCCCCAGGGTGCAGATGGTGATGCCCAACTGGGCGCCGGCCAGCATCAGCGACAGCTCGCGCATCCCGGCCAGGGCGGCCTTGGCGCCCCGCTGCCCCTCGGCCACGGCCTTCTCCATGCGGTGCCGCTTGGCGGCGACCAGCGCGAACTCGGCCGCCACGAAGAACCCGCTGCCGATCAGCAGCAGCACGGTGACGAAGAGCGCCATCGGGAAACTCATGCCTGCTCCTCCTCACGGTCCACTGCGGGCAGCCGCTCCAGGCGGACCCGATCCGGCACGTGCCGGTCCAGTGTGCGTACGTCGATGACGGCGCCGCCTCCGCCCGGCAGCTCGACGGTGACGCGGTCACCGATCGTGGGGAAACGTCCGAGCCGGTCCACGATCAGACCGGAGACGGTGTCGAAGTCGTCCTCCTCGGGCAACGCGATGCCTGTGGCTTCGGCGACCTCGTCGAGGCGGCGGCCCGCGTCCACCAGCCAGCCCCCGCCGTCGGCGACCGCAAGTTCGGTGATGGTGTCGCTCTCGTCGGCGATGTCGCCGACCAGCTCCTCGGCGATGTCCTCGTAGGTGACGATGCCCGCGACGCCGCCGTGCTCGTCGAGGACGACGGCGAACTCGTCGTCGTGCTCACGCATCTGTGTGACGGCGTCGGGCAGCCCGAGCGTCTCGGGCAGCAGCAGCGGGCGCCTGGCCGACGCGCCGGCTGTGGTGTCCGCGAGCCGGTCGGCGGGCAGCGACATCAGCTCACGTACACCCAGCACGCCGGTGATGTCGTCCGGGTGGTCGCCCAGGACGGGGTAGTTGGAGTGCCCGTGCTTGCCGATCAGGTCGATCGCCTCGGCGGCGCTCGCGGCCTTGCGGACGAAGACGGCGTCCGCGCGCGGCACCATCACCTCGTGCAGCGTACGGTCCGAGAACTCCAGGGCGTGGTCGAGGAGTTCGGCGGTGTCCTTGGGCAGTTCACCCTGCTCGTGGGACTCGCCGATGAGGTGGCCGAGCTCCTCCAGGGTGGCGCCGTGGTGCAGTTCCTCGACGGGTTCGATGCCGACCTTGCGCAGCAGCCTGTTGGCCGTGCCGTCGAAGACGTGCACCACCGGGCCGACGATCCCCAGGTACGCCAGTGTGGAGGCGGCCAGCGCTTTGGCCAGCCGCTCGGGCACGGCGATCGCGAGGTTCTTCGGGGCCAGTTCGCCCAGCACCATCTGCACCACCGTGGCGCCGACGAAGGCCAGTACGACGGAGATGCCGGAGACGGCCGCGTCGGGCAGGCCGAGGCCGGACAGGGCGGGCTTGAGCAGCGCGGAGACGCTCGGTTCGGCGATGAAGCCGACGACCAGGCCGGTCACGGTGATGCCGAGCTGGGCGCCGGAGAGCATGAACGACAGCCGCTCCAGCACCTTCAGGGCGCGGGCGGCCTTCTTGTCCCCGGCCTCGGCCTCGCGGGTGAGGGCGAGGCGGTCGGCGGAGACGTAGGCGAATTCCTGGGCGACGAAATAGCCGGTGCCGGCGGTCAGTACGAACACGGCCAGCAGGCCCAGTACGGCGTTCGCGGCACTCATCGAACACCACCTCGCCGCGTGCCGCGTTCACACTTGCTGTGGCGGGGTGGTCGGGGACTGTGCCCCGGGGGGTCCGTCGATCTGGCGGACAAGGGATGACTCCTCATGCTCGGTGTGCGTTCAGGACAACGATCGTGGCCGAATCCATGTTCCCGATCACTGTCTGTCCTCTCCTCCCGTCGGTCTGTCCTCTCCTCCCGTTGGTCTCTCCGCTCCTCTCGTCGGTCTGTCCTCTCCTCTCGTCGGTCTCTCCGCGCGCCGCGGAAAGGGAACGCCTCGGCAGCGGGGCTTCTACGATTTTGTAGAGGTTGTGCGGGAGGGCTCACGCTGCTCGCCGGCAGCGAAGCCGTGTCGGGGGTCTTTACGATGGACCGCCCGTGAACTGCGGGGCAGCGGAAGGGAGAGAGGGTGTGACGAACCAGCGGCAGCGTCCCCGGCGCCGGGGGCAGGGCGAGCTGGAGGGGCTGGTCCTGTTGGCCTTGTGCGAGGCGGACGGTTCGGCGAGTGCGGGCTGGGTGCAGGACCGCGTCGGCGGGGACCTCGCCTACACGACGGTGATCACCATCCTCACGCGGCTGCTGGCCAAGGGGGCGGTGACCCGCGAACGTAGAGGCCGGTCCTTTGCATGGACGCCGGTCTCCGATCAGGCCGGGCTCGCCGCGCACAAGATGCGCAAGCTGCTGGACGGCGAGAGCGACCGGGAAGCGGTCCTGGCCAGCTTCGTCACCTCCCTGGAGCCGGGCGACGAACGGCTTCTGCGGGACCTGCTGACTCGAGCGAAGGACGAAGGGGAAGACTGAAGCCTCATGGGGGTGTTCGTCTTTCTTCCGCTGGTCCTGCCGCTCACGGCGTGGCCGATCGCCCGCCTCGCCGAGCAGCATCTGCATCCCCGCACCGCGACGCGGCTGCTGACCGGGCTGGCGGGGGCCATGGCGACGTGCAGTTCCGTGTGCCTGGGGCTGTTGATGGTGGTGGGAACCGCCCAGTTGCCCGGCAACCCGCTGCCCGACGGGTGGTCGGATCCGGAGGTGCGCCAGGCGGTGCCGTACGACGAGGTCGCCGGGCGGGCGGCCGTACCGGCCCTGCTCGCGGTGGTCGCCGCGTGTGGTGGAACCCTGTGGCGCCACTGGCGGGTGCGCCGCCGGGCCCATCGGGCGCTGGTCGGCCTGCCGGGGACCGAGGTGGCGGTGCTGCCCGACGAAGAACCTTATGCCTACGCGCTGCCCGGCGGGAGGCGCGACCGGGTCGTGGTGACTACGGGGCTGCTGTCCTGCCTCGAACCGGCCGAGCGGCGCGCTCTGTTCGCTCACGAACGCGCGCATCTCACCGCCCGCCACCACCGCTTCCTGCTCGCCGTCCGACTGGCCGCGCAGGCCAACCCGTTCCTGTATCCGCTGCGTACGGCGGTGTCCTGTACGACGGAGCGGTGGGCGGACGAGGAAGCGGCTGAGGCTGTCGGAAGCCGCCGCGCCGTGGCGCGGGCGATCGGCAAGGCGGCCTTGGTCTCCCGTGGCACTCCCGTGCCCACGCTCGCGGGATTCGCCGCGCCCGGGCCCGTGCCGCGCCGAGTGGCCGCCCTCCTCGCCCCGGCACCCGCGACGCGCACCTGGCCGTCCGCGTTCACGGCGGTGGGGATGGCGGCGTGGACGGCGGCCGCCGGGACGGCCGTGTCGGCCATGTCGTCCGCGAACGCCGCTCTGACGCTGGCCTTCATCCTGCACGCGGCGACGCCGCTCTAGCCGCTCCAGCCGCTCCAGGGACCGCGCGAACAGGGACGGCACGTCGGGCCGGTGCCTCGGTCGGCACCGGTCCAACGCCCGTACCGCACGTCGGGCCGGTGCCTCGGTCGGCACCGGTCCGACGCCCGTACCGCGTTCGATCAGAGGTCGAACTCGTGCGGCGGCAGGTCGAGGGTGAAGCACGCCTCCCTTACGACGGCCTGCTCGGTCTTGTCGAAGTCGCCGTCGGCGCCGCCGATGACGATGCCGATCTGGATGACGGCACGGGCCTCGGCGGGCTTCTTCTTCGCCTTGGCGACTTCCTGCAGGACGCTGACCTTGCCGAAGGCGAAGTCGGTGGTCAGCTTGTTGAGGTTCTCGTCGAAGCGCCGCTGAAGGTCCATGGCGTCGAAGTTCTGCAGTACCTCGTTGGTGGCGATCAGCTGGGCCACGCGCTGCCGCTCGGAGGGGTCGATGGTGCCGTCGGCCGCGGCGACCAGTGCGCACATCGCCATGCTCGCGTCGCGGAAGGCGCCGCTCTTGAGGTCGTTCTTCTTCGCCATCAGCTGGGTCTGCATCGTCGACGCGGACTCCTTGAAGCGGTCCCACAGGGCCATGAGAACTCCATACGTTCGGATTGAAGGTCCCGCCCGCCCCAACCGCGGGCCGGCACCCCAGCAATATCTACAACAACGTAGAAACTAGCGGGCCTGCGGATAAGTTCCAGCCGTTCCAGGGTGGGCGGAGCAGGTCGGGAAGGGCTTCGGGGCGGTGCAGTTCGACCGCCGGGTGGCGAGCGGTCGGTTCATGGGGGTCGTCGGTGGTCGAGGTAGGCGAGTACAGCCTGGACCCGGCGGTGACCGCCGTCGGTGGGGGACAGTCCGAGCTTGGCGAAGAACCCTACGACGACGAGGCGCTCGGCACCCTCGGCCCCGGCACCCCGCAGGTCAGCGAGGCGTGGCAGACGCCCTGGCGCTTCGTCGCGGTGGCCCGGACCGCCGCGCAGGTGGCGGGGACGACCCTCGCCACCGACCTCGGTGTGCCCTGCCGGCTGGACGACACCTCCTGGGTCCGGCCCGGGGCCGCGACCTTCAGCTGGATGATGGATCACAACAGCCCCAAGAGCCTGGAACAGACCCTCCGTTGATTCGACCTGGGCAAGGAGATGAGCTGGCCGTACGCGCTTGTCGACGCTCGCTGGGACCAGATGACCGACGCGGCCGGCAACCGCGTCCCGCTGGAGCGCATCGCCGCTGAGGCCGACGCCCGTGGCGTCAAGCTCTTCCTCTGGCACAACTCCGGCGGTGCCAACAACACCGGCACCGGCACCCCGCGCGACCTGATGGTCGACGCCGTCACCCGCCTCTGACGACGCCTGTCAGGAGGCGGCTCAGACGAAGGCCAGGTCACGTAGCCCGCGACCTGGCCTTTTCGTTGTTTCGAGGCTCAAGAGGCGATGGCGTACTCGCTCAGGCCCGGTTCCAGCAGTGCGAACACCTGAACCGCTTCGCGGGTGACCACGGTGGCGATGTGGGTGTTGTCGTGTCCGGCGAGGGTCAGCTCCTGGATGCGCTGGAACAGCAGCCGGTGGGCGGCGCCGAGTTGGGCGGCGACGGCGCGGGGGGTGATGTCGTCGTCGGGGGTGCCGGTGGTCGCCGCGAGGGTCTGGGCGAGTGCGTGCTCTCGCTGGTCGTGGAGGTCGCGCAGCCGGGCGGTGAGGGTGGGGCTCTCGGCGATCATCCGGGAGAAGTCCGGACCGCTGAAGCCTGCCACGGGGTTGTGCTGCTCTACCGCCGTGAGGAACGCGCCGCGCAGCGCGCCCAGCGCGGACTCTCCCGCCGTGCGGGCGGCCACGGCCTCGGCCAGGCCGGCGACGAACTCCTCCTGGTGGTCGAGGGCCAGGTCCTCCTTGCGCTGGAAGTAGTTGGTGACCGTCTTCTTCGCGACCCGGGCCGCGGTGGCGATCTCGGCGATCGTCGTCTGCTCGAAGCCCTGGTCCAGGAACAGCCGGGTCGCATGGTCGGAGATCAGCTGCCGTGTCTCGCGCTTCTTGGACTCCCGGAGTCCCGTCGTGTCCGTCGTGTCGATAGGCATGAGGGCAATCTTACGCTCGTAGTAAAAATACGTTGACTCCCTTGGTAGGTTGCATATAAATTTACGTCCGTCGTAAATTTTTCGCTTCCCGAGAGGAGACACCGTGCAGATCACCGCCTCAACCGTGTCGCTCACCGTCGACGACGTGGCCGCCTCCCACGCGTTCTTCACCACCCACCTCGGCTACAGCGAGGTGGCCGCCGCCGACGGATTCGCCTCGCTGACCCGCGAGGGCGCGGCGGTCGACATCGTTCTGCTGCGTCGTGGCGTCGACGTCCTGCCCGCCGAGCAGCGCGACCAGCGCGCGTCGGGGCTCATCCTGGCGTTCACCGTCACCGGCCTCGAGGGCGAGGAAAAGCGGCTTCGGGAGCAGGGTGTGGCCATCACCATGCCTCTGCGCGAGGAGCCGTGGGGGGAGCGGCTCTTCCAGGTCACCGCCCCCAACGGAGTCGTCGTCCAGTTCGTCGAGTGGACGCAACCCGCAGAGGCCTGACCGGGATACGCCACCTCGACAGCGCCCGGTGGCACCGGGTATCTCGCCCAGGCGCTGCCGCTCCCGCCCGACGCCACCGTCCAGGACGCCGCCGAAGCTCCCCTAGTTGCTGATCGGCCAAGTGGTCAGGGATACGGCCGTTCCGCAGTCGTTCGTGTCCGTGGTGCCACGGCACACCTTCAGCCGACCGGTGGTGGTCAGTCGATAAGGGTTCAGCCGCACGTTGACGGGGGAGACCTCGCTACCGCATTGTGTGGCCTGTTTTGTATATGGAGAAGAGACGAAGTCGCGGGTCCACTGGACCCAGACCGAAGAGCATTCGGTGCCGGTGTTCCGCAGTTGCCCCTCGACCACGAGAACTGTTGCGGTGCCGCTCTGTTCGGTCCATCGGGTACCGGAGGCGGTGGCGGAACCGTGGGTTGCCGACCACTGCACCGGAGCGGCCGCAGAGTGTGCGGGCACGGCAGTCGGCGCGTTCGAGGCGTTTGCCGAGACGGCCGAGATCGCCGAGATGGATAAAGAGGCGATGGCGACGGTGATGGTCGAGAGGGTCCGGCTTCCTGACATGAGGTTCACTGAAAACTCCTGGCCTTGATGGATGGATAATGTGTCGCTGACGTTCCAGGCCGGCGCGCGTTTCCGGTTTTCCTCTTTTCCTCCGAATTTCTCCGGCGTATCAAGTCCGGCCTTCCGTGCGACATATGAATCTTATGGAGAGCGATAGGAAAGGCAAGAGTGGGCTGAAAGTGAACTCTGAGGTTCAGCTCTATTCGGCCAGTTCTCCCTCGCTGGAACTTTCGAACATTTCGGACAGTAGATAAAAGATCCCTTATGGTGATGCGTGACGCAGACCACAGGAACTCCTCCCGGGTCGCGGAGAGAAATGGTCGTGAGGGACTCAGAAAACGATGTACGCCGCCGCGTGCGCGAGGGGGACCGTGAGGCGTTCGCCCAGCTGTACGAGGAGTTCGCCCGCGCCGTGTACAACCACGCGCTGCGGTTGACCGGCGACTGGTCGACGGCCGAAGAGATCATGTCCGAAACGTTCCTGACCGCGTGGCGGACCCGCGCACGTGTGCAGGAGGACGGCGGCTCCCTGCTGCCCTGGCTGCTGGGCATCGCCACCCACAAGGCGGACAACGCCCGCAGGGGACTGCGCAGACGGCAGCTGTTCCTGGCGCGCCAGCCGCAGCCACGTGCGGAGGAGGACTTCGCGCCCCGGACGGTCGGGCGCATCGACGACGCACGGCGCCTGCGTGCCGTGCAGGCCGCCCTGGGCCGGCTGAGACGCCAGGAGCGGGAGGTGCTGGCCCTGTGCGTCTGGTCCGGCCTGGACTACCAGCAGACGGCAGAAGCGCTGGGCATCGCCGTCGGCACCGTACGGTCCCGCCTCTCGCGTGCCCGCAAGAAGCTCGCCCGCCTCGCGGAAGAAGGCCGGGAACTGCCCACCGGCCGCGGAGAGATGACAAGTGCGGCCGCGATCGCGGCCCTGCCCGTACGGGAGGAGCTCACATGAACGGCAAGACCAACGGCGCTTCCCCGGAGCGCAACGGCGACCGCGAGGAGATCGCCCGCCTGCTGCCGGCCCCGGCCGACTGGGACCTTCCGCGCGAGCAGCACCTTCGACACAAGGACCTGCTGATGCACCACATCGACAGCGACCAGGCCACCCGCGACCAGGCCGCCCGCGACCAGGCCGCCCGTGCCCGCCCGGCCCGTCGGCTGCTGCGGCCCGCGCTCCTCGTGCCGGCGACCGCGCTGACCCTGGCCTGCGCGCTGGCCGCGGGGATGGCCCTGAACGGCAGCGACGGCAAGCCCTCCGACACCGCCTCGCACCGTGCGGCCACCGACATGCAGCCCGCCGCGGCGCTCCTGGACCGGATCTCCGTCGCCGCGGAGAAGCACGCCACGCCCACCGTGCGGGACGACCAGTTCGTCTACACCCGGGAGAAGGTCCGCGGGGCCGACCTGACCAGCGGTAAGGCCGTCCTCGGCCCTCTCATGGACCGTGAGGTGTGGGCCGCGCAGGAGCCGGGGCCCCTGCACAAGCTCGGCCTGATCCGGGAGGACGGTGAGACCCTCCCCATCAACGCCCAACTCGGTGACACCGACGGGACACCGGCCGGCATCAACCGGCCCACCTACAGCTGGCTCAGCGCCCTGCCCACCGACCCCGACGAGCTGCTGGCCTATCTGTACGCCAAAACTCCGACCGCGCAGAGCCGGGAACGCGACCAGGCGGTGTTCGAGCAGATCGGATCCCTGCTCGGCGGGCTGATGCCGCCCCGTACGGCGGCCGCCCTCTACCGGGCCGCGGCGAAGATCCCCGGCGTCACCCCGGACCCGCAGGCCCGCGACGCGATCGGCCGCCGGGGCCTCGGCATCGCCCGAGACGACACGCGCTACGGCATCCGGACGGAGTGGGTCTTCCACGAGAAGGACTACTCCTTCCTCGGCTCCCGCAGCTATCTGATCAAGGACGCCTCGTACGGAAAGGCCGGGACGCTGCTGTCCGGCGCGGCCGAGCTGGAACACGGCGTCGTCGACGAAGCCGGCCGACGGCCCGCCGACGCGGGACGTACCAGGACCGAGCGCCAGAGCTGACCGTGTCACCGAGTGGGCCGAAGGCAGCCCCGCTGAGGCCCCGGGTCAGGCTCTTCCGACCCGGGGCCTCCGGCGGATGCGGTTCGAGGGGCCGAGCGTTGCTCCGGGTCGCAGAGTAGGGAGGAGGATCGGGGGAGTGGAGGTGACGGGTGTGAGCGGAGTCGGTGGGGAGGGTGGCTACTCCGGTACGCCGCTCGCCAGGAAGATCGGAGTCAAGGCCGGGCATCGGGTGCGGCTTCTGGGCGCGCCGGCCGCGTGGGACATCCCCGGGCTCCCCGAGGGGTGCGAGGTCGTCGATCGGGCGGTGGGGCGGGCCGATGTCACCGTCGCCTTCTTCCGGGAGGAGCGGGAGCCGGCCGCGGCGGCGCCGGTGCTCGTGCGGGACCTCGCCGACGACGCCATGCTCTGGATCGCCTGGCCCCGCAAGGCCGCCGGGCATGTCAGCGACATCACCGAGAACCGGCTGCGGGAGCTGTTCCTGCCGCTCGGGGTCGTCGACGTGAAGGTCGCCGCGCTGGGGGAGGACTGGTCGGGGCTGAAATTCGTCCGGCGCAAGGAAAATCGCCGTAAAACGGACGCAAAGTGAGCCGGTTTCAGGACAACCTTCGGACGTGAGGCAACATCTTGGTGAACGACGGGCGTCGCGCGGACAGGCCGCGAGCGCCGTCGGAGGCCGGATGGGGTGTGAGGGACGTGGTGGAGCCGAGGATCGCGGTCGCCGTGGTGACCATGGGGAACCGGCCCGCCGAGGTCGATGCCCTGCTGGAGTCCGTGGCCAAGCAGGACCTCCCGCCCACCCGCATCGTGATCGTCGGGAACGGCTGCCCGCTGCCCGAGTTCGCGCGGCGGCTGTCCCTGCCGGGTGAGGTCACCGCCATCGAGGTCGACGAGAACCTCGGCTGCCCCGGCGGGCGCAACGTCGCCCTCGCACGGCTGCGGGAGTTCGCCGACGTGGACGTCGTGGTCGAACTCGACGATGACGGGCTGCTCGTCGACGCCGATGTGCTGCGCCGCGTACGGGACCTGTTCGCGGCCGACCCGCGCCTCGGCATCGTCGGCTTCCGCATCGCCGACGAGCACGGGGAGACCCAGCGCAGGCACGTGCCCAGGGTCGGGGCCTCCGACCCGATGCAGGGCGGTTATGTCACCGGGTTCCTCGGCGGTGGGCACGCCCTGAGCATGGCCATGCTCGACGAGACCGGCGACTGGCCCGCCGAGTTCTTCTTCGCCCACGAGGAGACCGACCTGGCGTGGCGGGCCGCGGACGCCGGCTGGCGCATCCTCTACGCGCCCGAACTGCTGCTCCAGCACCCCAAGACCTCGCCCGCCCGGCACGCCATCTACTACCGCGTGACCGCCCGCAACCGGGTCTGGCTGGTCAGGCGCAGGCTGCCGCTGCCGCTGATCCCGGTGCACCTGGGGGTGTGGATGCTCGCCACGCTCCTGCGGACCCGGTCGCTCGGCGGTCTGCGGGCGTGGTTCGGCGGGTTCGCGGAGGGGATGCGCGAGCCGGCCGGTGAGCGGCGGCCCATGCGCTGGCGCACGGTGTGGCGACTGACGCGGCTCGGGCGGCCGCCGGTCATCTGACCCACTGAGAACAGGACGCAGGAAGGCCCCGGTCGTTCACCTCCGCCGACCGGGGCCTTCCTGCGTCCCCGGATCCGGCCGCGGCGGCGACACTCCCCCGAGCAACGCGTCATACGCGCGCACCGTCGGGCCAGATCCGATGTATTGATCACATCAGGCCACGCCAACGGATCGCTAACATGTGGCCAACGGTTCTCCGTGCGGCTGTCGGGCTCATGGCCTGAAGTCGCTGCAACAATTAAGGGAAACGGGCGGTGAGTCGGCGGAATCCGGTGGCGGTCCGTCAGGAAGTGGCTGGCGGGAAACCGCCCTGGGACGGGCGGAAACGCGCCAGAAGCGGCGGGGACCCGCAGGGAGCGCGGCCGAGCGTGGACGCGCGGGAAGGCAGTGAAGCGGCGTGATGCGATGCGCGCTGCGGTTCGGACTGCTGGGGCCGCCGGTCCTGTACGACGACGAGGGCCAAAACGGCGTACAGAGCGGCGTCGGTGACGCCGGCCCCGGCAGTGGATGCGAAATCCGGACCGTCGGCAGCCCCAAGGTGCGAGTCCTGCTCGCCGTGCTGCTGCTGGAAGCCGGACGTGTCGTTCCGGTCGCGTCACTCAAGGACGCGCTGTGGGGTGGCGCGCCGCCCGCATCGGCGCAGGCCTCGCTGCACAACCACGTGGCCCGGCTGCGACGGCTCCTCGACGACCCCGAACGGCTGCGGGCGGTGCCGCCCGGATACCTGCTGCGCGTGGAACAGGGCGAGTTGGACGTCCACGTCTTCGAGCGGCACGTCGCCGCGGCACGCGGTGCGTACGCCGCCCGGAACTGGGAGCGCGTGGTGCGCGAGTGCGCCGCCGCGCTCGCACTGTGGCGCGGCGCGCCGCTCAGCGGGCTCCCCGCCGAACTGGGCGGGTACGCGTTCGTGCAGCGCCTCCAGGAGGCACGGCTGCTCCTGCTGGAGTGGCGGTACGACGCCGAACTGGCCCTCGGGGGTGGGCGGCTCGACGGCCTCGTACCGGAGCTGACGGCGCTGGCCGCCGAGCATCCGTTGCGCGAGGCGTACCACCGCCAGCTGATGCTCGCCCTGCACCGCACCGGCCGCCAGGCCGAGGCGCTGGCCGTCCACCGCGACCTGCGCGCCCGCCTCGTCGAGGGACTCGGCATCGAACCGGGGCCGGCGGTGCGCGAGGCGCACGTGGAGGTGCTGCGGGTTGCTTCGCCGGAGGGCGGTGCTCTGTACGGGGACGACGTTCAGGTCGCGGAGGGGGCTGGTGCCTCGGAGCGCCTTGCTGCCCCGGAGGGCGATGACAGTGCCGAGTACGGTGCCGCCGCCTCGCCGCGGGAAGACGGCTCCCGGTCCGACGAGCCTTCCGGCCGCCAGCACATCACTCCTGATGCCCCGGACACACCCCGCCCGGCTCAGCTCCCCCCACCTCCCGCGCATTTCACCGGCCGCGCCGACGCCCTACGCCTCCTGCGCCGGACCTTGGCCACCGACGCCCCGGCCGCCGACGCCCCGACCGCCGACGCCCCGGCCACGGACACCGCGGACCCCGACAGCAGCGATACCCGCGGACGCACCCCCGTCGCCGTCATCAGCGGCATGGCCGGCGTCGGCAAGAGCGCGCTCGCGCTGCACGTGGCGCACGGGCTGCGTGAACGCTTCACCGACGGCCAGCTGTACGTCAATCTGCACGGCGCCACCCCGGGCATGGCCCCGCTCACCCCCGGCCAGGCCCTCGCCGCCCTGCTGCGTGACCTCGGCGTCGAGCCCCGTCGTGTCCCCGAACACCCGGACGCGGCCGCCGCCCTGCTGCGCTCCCTGCTCGCGCCGACCCGCACGCTCATGGTGCTCGACGACGCCGCGAGCGCCGCCCAGGTGCGTCCGCTGCTGCCGGCCGGTGCCGGATGCGCGGTGATCGTCACCAGCCGCTCGCCGCTGACCGCCCTCGACGGCGCCCGGCGCTTCCCACTCGCTCCCCTGTCCGACGAGGACAGCGCGGCGCTGCTGCGCGCGGTCTCGGGACGGGACGGTCTCGGCGCCGGCCACCCGCTCGTCGAACTCACCGGCCGCCTCCCGCTCGCCCTTCGTGTCGTCGCCGCCCGGCTCGCCGCACGCCGTGCCCTGACCGCCGACGTGCTCGCCGGACAACTGGCGGCCAGCGGCGGACGGCTGCACCACCTCGAGTACGACGACCTGAGCGTGCGCCGCTCCCTCGCCGTCGCCCACGACGCGCTCGCCGCCTCCGACCGCGAGGCCGACCGGGACGCCGCCCTCGTGCTGCGGCGTGTGGGCGCGCTCGACCTGCCCGCGTACGGCGCGCCCCTGCTGGCCCGTCTCACCGGCACCGACGAGCGGCGCGCCGAAGCCGCCCTCGACCGCCTGGTCGACGTGGCCCTCCTGGAGGAGTCGGCGTACGGCCGCTACGCACCCCACGACCTCGTGCGCGACTTCGCCCGCGAGCTGGCGGAACGTGAGTACGCGGAGAACGCCGAGTACGCGGAGAACGCCGAGTACGCGGAGAACGCCGAGTACACGGACACCGCCGAGTACACCGGCAACGCGGAACCCGCAGGGACTGCCGGGGCTGCCATGACCGCAGGTGCCACCGAACCCGCCGCCCACCCCCAGCCCCCCATCGACATCGCCACAACGTCCCTGCGCTGGTACGCCGCCGTCGCCGAGCGCACCCTCACAGCCATCGTCGAGGCCGGCCTCGACCAGGACGACCGCCGCCGCCCGACCACCGCACAACCCGTCGACCACGCGGCGCACGTCCGGGCCGTACCGCCCTTCGACAGTCCCGAACAGGCCTTCGCCTGGGGCGAGCTGGAGCTGGAGAACGTCGTCACGCTGGTCGAGCGCACCGCCGCCGCTCCCGACGACCGCACCGCCGCGCACGTCTCGACCCTCGTGCGTCTCCTCTTCCCCTATGTCCAGCGCAGTGGCCGTGCCGCCGAGATGGAGACGCTCGGGCGGTCCGCCCTTCGGGTGGCGCGGTGGCTCGGAGACCAGGACGCCGAGGCGTACGCGCTGGTCGATCTGGCCGGCGTGCACTTTCTGACCGGCCGTCTGAACGACGCCCTCTCCCTCAACGACCGGGCCCTGTCGATCTGGCGGCGGCTCGGCCGGCTGACCCGCATCCGGCGCTGCCTCAACAACCGGGGACTGCTGCTCGAAGGGCTCGGACGGTACGAGGAGTCGCGGGAGGCGTTGCTGCAGAGCCTGGAGTACTCGCGGCAGCTGAGCGACCCGCACGGCGAGGCCGTCACCCACAGCCACCTGGGCAACCTGTACGAGCACACCGACGCGCGCGCGGCCATCGAGCAGCACCGCCGCTCACTCGCCATCGGCGTCAGGATCGGCGCGGTCCTCGTGCAGCACTCCGCGCACTGCAACATCGGCTACGCCCACCTCACCCTGGGCGAACCGGCCGCGGCCCTGCCCCACTTCGAGGAGAGCCTGCGCATCCTCGGTGGCCACGGCGACTGGCACGGCGAGTCCCAGACCAGGCTCGGACTGGTACGCGCCCTGCGCCCTCTCGGCCGTGCCGACCGCGCTCTGCACGAGTGCGCCGAACTGCTCCGCCGCGCGGACGCCCGCGCCGACCCCTACATGGGCGGCCTGGCCCGCCACCAGCACGGGCTCCTGCTGCGCGAGTCGGGGCGGCCCGAGGAGGCGTACGAGGAGTGGCGCGCCGCCTTCGCCGCGCTGGACGGAACGGACGAGAAGGCGCTCACGGAGGAACTCCGAGGGCTGATCGCCGAGGCCGACGGCAACTGATCAGCGCACCCCCTTCCTCTCAGCCGCTCATTTGGCGTCCGCATAGCACTCCACCACCGCCGTGGTGAACGGAAACCGCACCGGCGTCTCCCCGAACGTCAGCCGTCCCGCCAGGTCCGCCGCCTCCTGGATCGCCGTGACCACCGCGTCGGCCTCCTCCTCGGGGCAGTGCACGATCACCTCGTCGTGCTGGAAGAAGACCAGCTCGGCCGCCATGTCCGCACAGGTCCGACGCAGTGCGGCGAGCAGCAGCAAGGTCCAGTCGGCGGCGCTGCCCTGGACGACGAAGTTGCGGGCGAAGCGGCCACGGGCACGGGAGTTGGTGGACGCGTAGCCGGGGACCCACTGTCGGCCGTCGGCCTCGGCCTCGACCGCGTCCTCCCCGACCGGGATGCCCGCCCCATCCGCCGCGTCCTCCGTCGCCCCGGCCACCGGTGGGCAGGTCCGCCCGAGCCACGTCCGGACGAGCCGCCCCTCCTCGCCCTCGCGGGCCGCCTCGTCGACGTACGCCACCGCCTTGGGGAAGCGGCGTCTGAGCGCGGCGAGGTTCTTCAGTCCGTCGCCGGAGGTCTGGCCGTAGACCGCGCCGAGCACGGCGAGCTTGGCCTGGGCGCGGTCGCCGGAGAAGGCGCGGTCGGAGACCGACTGGTACAGGTCGCTCTCGCGGCCGGCCACCTCCATCAGCCCGGGGTCGCGAGAGATCGCCGCGAGGACGCGCGGCTCCATCTGGTCCGCGTCGGCGACGACCAGCCGCCAGCCGGGGTCGGCGACCACCGCCCGCCGGATGACCTTGGGGATCTGGAGCGCGCCCCCGCCGTTGGTCACCCAGCGGCCGGTGACGGTGCCGCCGGCGAGGAACTCCGGCCGGAAGCGCCCGTCGCGCACCCAGTCCTGAAGCCAGGACCAGCCGTGCGCGACCCAGATGCGGTACAGCTTCTTGTACTCGATGAGCGGCTTCACCGCCGGATGGTCGAGGGACTCGATCTCCCAGCGGCGGGTCGATTTGATCCTGATGCCGGCCTGCGCGAAGGCCTTGATGACGTCGGCGGGCAGATCGGGCCGCACCCGGCGCCCGAAGGCGGTCGACACCTCGTCGGCCAGCTCGGCCAGACGGCGCGGCTCGCCCCCGCCCGCGTACCGGTCGCCGAGCAGTTCGTGCAGCACCTCGCGGTGCACCTCCGCGCTCCACGGCAGCCCCGCGCGGTTCATCTCGGCGGCCACGAGCATCCCCGCCGACTCCGCGGCCGTCAGCAGCCGCATCCGGTCGGGGTTCCCGGCCCGGTCGTGCCGCCGCTGCTGCTCGGCGTAGACCTCGATGAGGTCCGCCAGGGGGAGCCGGACGCCCTCCGGCTCGAAGAGGGAGGACTGGGCACCCGGTTCGGCCGACCGCTGCGGCGGATCCGGCGGTACGGGGCCGCCGCGCAGCCGGGCCAGGGCGGCGGCGGCCGAGCGGGGCTCGCCGTAGCGCCCCTCGTGGCCGAGGAGGAGCGTCTCGGCGTCCTCGATGTCGTAGCACCGCTCGACTCGCACCCCCGTGGCGAGCAGACGCGGATAGACCTCGGCCGTCGAGCGCCACACCCAACGGCTCACCCGCGGTCGGCTGCGCACCGCCTCGGCGAGGTCCGTCTCCCGCAGCACCGGCCCCGCGGGCAGCCCGTCCGGACCGAGGGGGGCGAGCTCCGCGCCGCCGTCCTCGGCCGGAGCGAGCGCCCACCTGTCGGCCATGCTGCGAGTGTGGCAGGAGGGTCTGACAACGGCCCTCGGCCGCAGGAACCCTCAGGTCAGAGAGCCTCTTCCGGTCCCTGCTCCTACTCCTGCTCCTACTCCTGGTCCTGTCCCTGCTCCTGTCCCTGCTCCTGCTTCCGGTTCTTGATCAGTTCCGCCAGGACCTTCGTCACGTACGCCTCGACCCCCGCCTTGTCGATGCCGAGGCCGCTGAGCACGCCCTCGCCGTTCTCGTGCTCCAGCAGGGCCAGCAGGATGTGTTCGGTGCCGACGTGGTTGTGGCCGAGGCGGAGGGCCTCGCGGAAGGTGAGTTCCAGGGCCTTCTTGGCCGCCGGGCCGTACGGGATCAGTTCGGGGGCGTTCTCGGCGGCCGGCGGGAGCGCGGCGGTCGCCGCCTCGCGGACGGCGTCGAGGAAGACGCCCTGGTCGGCGAGGGCCTTCGCGGCGAGGCCCTCCGGCTCGGCCAGCAGACCGAGGACGAGGTGCTCGGGGAGCCCCTCGGCGCCGCCGGCGGACTTGGCCTCGTTGTGGGCGGCCACGACCACGTTCCGCGCGCGGGGCGTGTAGCGGCTGAAGCCCTCGTTGGGGTCGAGGTCCGTCGACTCCTTCGGCACGAAGCGCTTCTGGGCGGCCTGCCGGGTGACTCCCATGCTCCTGCCGATGTCCGTCCAGGAGGCGCCCGACCGGCGGGCCTGGTCGACGAAGTGGCCGATCAGGTGGTCGGCCACCTCACCGAGGTGCTCACCGGCGATCACCGCGTCCTGGAGCTGTTCCAGGGGCTCGGCGCGGACGTCCTTGATGGCCGCGATGAGGTCGTCGAGGCGTACGGATGACGTGATGGTCGTGTTCGTCGTCATGCGTCAACCGTAGGTTGACACTCGTTGGGTGTCAACCTCGGGTTGACATGAACCGGCCTCCACGCGTGCGTGCCCCTCGCTCCTGCTCCTCGCTCCTATTTCGGCGAAGTCACCACCAGCCGCACCGCCAACCCCGTGAACACCGTCCCGGAGACGACGTTCAGCCACCGGTTCACCCGCGCACTGCGCCTGAGGAAGGACGCGAGGCGCCCGGAGAGCAGGCCGACGCTGCCGTCCCACAGGAAGCCCATGACCACGAGCGTGGCGCCGAGCAGCAGGAACTGCCCGCTGACGTGCCCCAGGGACGGGTCCACGAACTGGGGCAGGAACGCCACGTTGAAGAGGATCACCTTGGGGTTGAGCAGGTTGGTGACGGCGCCCTGCCAGAAGGCGCGCCGCATTCCGGGACCCGACGGGGTGCCCTCGGCGGTGGGCACGGAACGGTCCCGGAACGCCTTGACGGCGAGGTAGAGCAGATAGGCCGCGCCCGCCCAGCGCAGCACGTGATAGAGCGTCGGCAACGTCGTGAACAGCGTCGACAGGCCGAACGCCGCGGCCACCGTGTGCACGAGCATCGCGCAGGCCACCCCGAACGCGGCCATCACACCGGCCGCGGGACCGCCCCGGCCTCCCATCGCGATGACGAACATCATGTCGGGGCCGGGAGTGACACAGAGCGCGAGGGCGGCGACGAGGAACGCCGCGTAGAGAGACATGTCCATCATGCGCGGCATGCTTGGAGCCGCAGGGAAGAGGGTCGACCGAGTTTCGCGGAGTGAGACGCGGAGGCTCAGGGGGGCTCCGTACGCGATGACTGGCCGCCCTCCCGTCCGTGGCACGATCGACGGGTGAGCAGCAGTACGCCCAGCGCCGTCGACCGCGCCTTCCAGGCCGCCCTCTACGACACCACCGACACCGCCCTCGACACCGGCGCGTCGCTCCTCGCCGCAGCCCCCGCGGCGGACGCCGAGCTCGAGCGGCGCGGGGAGGAGTTCGTGGCGACGGCCTGGCGTCGTGGCTGGCAGCCCGCGGACGTCGTACGGATCGTGCGCCGGGAGCTGGACGACGTACACGTACGCCTGGTGTCGGCGTTGATCCGCGCGCAGGCACGGGACGACCGCCCGCGCGGTCGCCGCTGGGCGGCACAACTTCAGGAGCTGGCCGCCGGGGCCCTTGAGGCGCCGCCCCGCGCCGACCGCTTCTCCTACGCCACCGCGGTCCTGGAGCTGTACCGCCTGCTGCTGCGCCTGCCCGCCCTCGAACCCCTCGAAGAGCCGGCCGGCCGGCCCGGATCCGACTCCCGCATGCTCACCCGCATCCGCGCGCTGCTCGCCAAGGCGGAGGCGACCGGGTTCCCGGAGGAGGCGGAGGCGCTCACGGCCAAGGCGCAGGAGCTGATGGCCCGGCACAGCGTCGACGAGGCGCTGCTCGCCGCCCGGGCGCCGGCCCCGGACGCGCCCGGCGCCTGCCGCATCGGCGTCGAGCCGCCGTACGAGCAGGCCAAGGCGGTGCTGCTCGACGCGGTCGCCGACGCGAACCACTGCCGAGCCGTGTGGAACGAACCCCTCGGCTTCTCCACCGTCGTCGGCTTCGAGGCCGACCTGGAGGCGGTGGAACTCCTCTACACCTCGCTCCTCGTCCAGGCCACGACGGCGATGACGAAGGCGGAGGCCGCCCAGCGAGCGGGGGGCCGCAAACGCACGAAGACCTTCCGGCAGTCCTTCCTCGCCGCTTACGCCCACCGCATCGGCACCCGCCTCGCGGCCGCCGCCGAGGTCGAGGTCAGCGACGACCTGCTCCCCGTCCTCGCCTCCCGCGAGGTCGCGGTCACCTCGGCGACGGACCGGCTGTTCCCGCAGACGGTCACGACCCGCCTGCGCGGGGTCAGCGACACGGCCGGCTGGACCGAGGGCGCGGATGCCGCGGACCGGGCCCGCGTGGAGACCCGGCCCCGGCTCCCCTGATCCGCGGTCAGTCGCCCGCCTGCTGGAACGCGCTCACCGAGGCGTCCGGGTCGCCGGTGTCGTCCTTGAGCGCGATGTCGCCGTACGACCACGGGAAGCTCTTGGTGGCCTTGGCGCCAGGCAGGCCGTACTTGACGGTCCGCACGGAGAGGCTCTTCGCGTCTCCGCCCTCGCCCCGTGCGTAGGTGATGGTGAAGGCCGCGGTGCCCTTTTCGGTGAGCGTCAGCTTCTGCGGCTGCGCGGCCTCGTCCTGGGGGACGCTGCTGGAGACGCTGCCGGCGTCGAGGCCGACCGCGGGGAAGCCCTCCAGGGTGCACTCCGCGCCCTGGTTGGTGAGGGTGACGGTGACGTTGCCGGTGTCCCCGGCGGCCGGAGCGGCGTTGACCGGGCCGACCTCCGCGCCCAACTGGCCGAGGGCGCAGACGCCGCCGGGGCTCTTCCCGTCGGCGCTGGAGCCGCTGTCGGATCCGCCGCCGGACCCGTCACCGCCGCTGTCGCAGGCGGTGAGCAGGAGGGCGGCGGCTAGGACGGTGACGGTGAGCGGAACGGCGCGCATGATTGGGTCCCCTGAGATCGTGACAGTGCCCACCGATCATCACGCACAAGCCCACCGCCCCGCCGCGCGCCCCCGCGCTCACGACCACACCGCACCACCATGCGCCCCCACCGCACGCCCCACCCGAGCCCCTGAACTGCGAGAGCCGCAGGTCACAGCTGATCGCTTCCGAATGTACGGAAAGTGCGAGATGTACTGAATGAGCCGGGCCGGCCGAGCCAGCCGGGCCGGCCGAGCCAGCCGAGCCAGCCGAGCAAGCCAGCCGATCAGGCCGATCGAGGCGATGCCGACGCGTGCGGCCCCGCTACGACCCGAGGCTCGCCGTCGGCAATCCGGTGGGCAGCTTCCCGCCCTCGGACCTGGTGTACGTCTCCGCGCCGACGGCACCCTCCCAGGTGACCTTCAAGCCGGCCTTGCTCACGGAGTCGACCATGCCCGTCGCCCGGTCCTTGCTGCCGTCCGTGCACTTGAGGTGGATCATCTGCATGCCCGCCTCCTCGCCGGCGGTCCCGGTGCACACGGACCCGCCCGTCTCGAAGAGCGCGGCCTCCTTGCCGTTGATCACCAGTGCCACGGCGTGACCGTCGTTGGTGGTCAGCCAGCTGCCCTGGAGGCCGCCCGACGGGGACGCGGTAGCGCCGGAGCCGCCACCGGTGTCGGCGGTCGCGCTCGGGGCCGAGCTGGACGGGGAATCGTCCGCCGAGTCGCCGCCGTCGCTGCACGCGGTGAGCGCGAGCGCGCCCGCCAGCCCCAGGGCCGCCGCCGCGACCCGCGCCCGCCGACGCGACGCGCCGAGCGAGGGGCGCGAGGAGGTAGCCGAAGTCACTGCAAACTCCCAAGCTGTAGCCGGTCGGCCCACGGGCCGGAAGGTCCGCAGCAAGCTACCAGGACGACTTCCGAACCCCCGGCAGATACCCCGCGTGCGCCTGCTCCCGCAGACTCACCCGGGACAGCCCGAACGCCCGGAAGTAGCCGCGCGGCCGCCCGTCCACCTGGTCGCGGTTGCGGACACGAGTGGCGCAGGCGTCGCGCGGCTGCCCGCGCAACTCCCGCTGAGCGGTCGCCCGTTCCGCCTCCGTCGACGACGGCCGTCGGATGATCTCCTTCAGCTCGGCGCGGCGTGCGGCGTACCGCGCGACGACCTCCTTCCGCCTGTCGTTCTTCGCGATCTTGCTCTTCTTCGCCATCAGACCTTCACTCCCCGGGCGCGGATCCGGGCCACGGCCGCCTCGACGCCGATGGTGTCGACCGTCTTGATCCCCCTGGCGCTCAGCCGCAGCCGGACGTACCGGCCCTCGCTGGGCAGCCAGTACCGCTTGGTCTGGATGTTCGGGTCGAAGCGGCGTGAGGTGCGCCGGTGGGAGTGGGAGATGCGGTTGCCGAAGCCGGGCTGGGCGCCGGTCAGCATGCAGTGCGCGGACACGGGTGACGTACCTCTCGTCGAACCATGATGCTAATGGAATTCATTTTCAGTAACATAGCAGCATGGCACGCAACGAACTCCGCCCGGTCATCAAACTCCGGTCCACGGCCGGAACCGGCTTCACGTACGTCACCCGCAAGAACCGCCGCAACGACCCGGACCGCATGACGCTGCGCAAGTTCGACCCGGTCGTCGGGCGTCACGTCGACTTCCGAGAGGAGCGCTGACCACCGCCATGCGCAAGGGAATCCACCCGTCCTACGGGCCCGTCGTCTTCCGTGACCGTGCCGCGCACCACGCCTTCCTCACCCGCTCGACGATGACGAGCGAGAAGACGATCGAGTGGGAGGACGGCAACACCTACCCGGTCGTGGACGTCGAGATCTCCGACGTCAGTCACCCCTTCTACACCGGTACCGCCCGCGTCCTGGACACGGCCGGACGCGTGGAGCGCTTCGAGCGCCGGTACGGGAAGCAGGGCTAGTCCGGTGTCCGAACTCTCCGTCGTCATCGTCGGCGGGCTGCACGCCGACGCGCGCCGGGCGGCGGTCGCGCGCCTGCTCGCCGACGTGCCCGGCAGTGTCGTCCTCCACCACGACCTGGCGACGGCCGCCGCCGGCACGGTCGTACGGACGGTCCGCGACGCCGGCGGGATCCTGTCCGCCGGCGAGGCGCCCCTGGTCAACGACTGTGCGTGCTGTGCGCTGCGCGATGACCTGGTGCCCGAGCTGGAGCGGCTCGCCGAGGCCGGGGAGGCCCGGCTCGCCATCGTCGAGCTGTGGGACTCCGTCGAGCCCAGGGCCATGGCCGAGGTGGTCACGGCCGGCGGGCTCACCGTCACCGGCGTGATCACCGCCGTCGACCCGGCGCTGCTCCTGCCGTACCTCGGCAACGGCGACGACCTCGCCGAACGCGGCCTCGCCGCGGCCGCCACCGACCAGCGCACGGTCGCCGACACCTTCGCCCGCCAGCTGGAGTACGCCCCCGTCCTGGCCGTCGCCGACTCCGACGAGGCCGACGACGAGGACCGCGAACTCCTCGCCCAACTACACCCGACGGCCCGCCGGATCCTGATCGCCGCCGACGACCACCCAGCGACACCGTCACTTCCCGAGCGGCCACCCCTCGGGCACTCACCCCTCGCCCAAGCCGCCCTCGCCGGCTTCGACGTCGAAGCGGCGGCAGCCGCGCAGCACCCCGCCTGCGCGCTGCTCCCGGCGGAGGCCGACGCGTGCGGGGTCGCCACCTTCGTCTGGCACCAGTGCAGGCCCTTCCACCCGGAGCGGCTGTACGCGGCTCTGGAGGACCTGACCTGCGCCGCTGCCCGCAGCAGGGGCCGGTTCTGGCTCGCGGACCGGCCCGACACGCTGCTCCACTGGGACGCGGCCGGCGGGGCGCTGTGTGTGGAGAGCGTGGGCCCGTGGCTCGCCTCCCTGCCGGATGCCGCCTGGGAGATGGTCCCGCCGGTGCGTCGCGCCGCCGCCGCGCTGGACTGGCACCCCGAGCACGGCGACCGCTGCCAGCACCTGGTCTTCACGTCCCCCGGCCTCGACCGCGAGGGACTCGGGCGGCTGCTGGAGTCCTGCCTGCTGACCGACGCCGAGTACGCCGCCGGGAGGGACGCCTGGAAGCGGCTGCCCCCCTCCTTCGACACCCTTCTGGAGGTCTGACCCCGCCATGCCCCGCACGACCGACCGCAAGCCCGCCAAGAACCGTCCCAACCCGCTGGACCAGGCCGGGATCACGTACGTCGACTACAAGGACACCGACCTGCTGCGGAAGTTCATCTCCGACCGCGGCAAGATTCGTGGCCGCCGTGTCACCCGCGTCTCGGCCCAGCAGCAGCGGCAACTGGCGCGCGCGATCAAGAACGCACGGGAGATGGCGCTGCTGCCGTACTCCAGCCGCTGACAGTCACGCCCTCGGCCCCCGCTCCGTCCGGACGCACCTACCGGGCGGAGCGAGTCGTTTTTTGCCCTACCCGGCGATGGAACACAAGAGGCCCCTTACGCGTCTGTTTCTAGTACAGGACGAAACAATGCGAAGCATTTACCGATCGAACCGATCGTGCACGGCATGCGTCAAAGCTGTAACCGCAGGAACACCCCGTGTGCACGTGCATCTGCGTCTGCATCTGCATATGAACGGGGTTATGATCCGGGTCTGTTGACCATGGCACCAATGGCCACTCGAGCCAGTGCACCACCGGGGAGCTACCTGTGGACCAGGACGTTGACGGGGGGTACGACGTGTACAACGGCATGACGGCGACACAGCTGCACGGGGTGGCCTGGCAGAAGAGCCGGCACAGCAACTCGCAGGGTTCCTGCGTGGAGTTCGCGAGGCTGCCCGGCGGAGACGTGGCCGTGCGCAACTCGCGTTTCCCCGACGGGCCTGCGCTCGTCTACACGCGGGCCGAGATCGAGGCCATGCTGCTCGGCATCAAGGACGGCGAGTTCGACCACCTGATAGCGGGCTGACCGAAGGCTTGCCCCACGCCCGCCTCAGGACAACGGTGTCAGGTGCCGCAACGCGCGTAGAACCGCGGCGCCAGTGTGCGCCGCGGTTCCTCATTCGGCGGAGGAGCGCAGCTGGAAGAGTGCCCACACGACCTTGCCGCTGAGCGTGCCGGTCAGCGGGTGCCAGCCCCAGCCGTCGCTGAAGGAGTCGACCAGGAACAGGCCGCGGCCCGACTCCGCCGAGAAGTCGTCCGTGGTCCGTGCCACGGGGCTGTCGTGACTGGGGTCGCGCACCGCGCACACCAGCCGCTCGGTCCAGCGCATCAGATGCAGCCGCACGGCCGGGCTCTGCTCGGGGGGCAGCGGGGCGTGCGCCGGCAGCGCGTGCCGCAGCGCGTTGGTGACGAGTTCGGAGACGACGAGACAGACGTCGTCGAAGCGATCGCCGAGGTCCCACTGGTCGAGGGTTCCGCGCGTGAACTGCCGTGCGTCGCGCACCGCTTCGTAGCGGGCGGGCAGGGCGCACGAGGCGGCGCTGCACACGGCCGCGGGGTCCAGCGGCGGAAGGCCCTGCCGTAACGGCTCGAGCATGGTCGATCCATTCGTCCCCATGCGAGGCACTCCCGGGAATTCGCGGTCGTTGCGATGCAGCGGTGGCGCGGGACCATGGTTTCGGATGCGCACAGCAGATGCAAGGGCAGATGCACGTGCACGTGACCGAAATGGACCTTCCCGTACCGCTTGTTGGCCATTTTTTCCGCCATCTTCACGCCTCTTGCCTGGTCTTTCCCTTCCCTCTTCGCTCCCTCTTCGCTCCTCCTCCGCTCCCACTCGGCTCCCACTTCGCTCCCTCTCCTCTCCCTCCCGTCGCTCTCTTCCGCCCCGCACCATTGATTTCTTCCCGTCTCTGTAATCGGACGAGTACTGCTCGGAGTGTTTTAGTGGCAGACTGCGGCCCCTAAGACGGTTGGGGAGGCTGGCGAACGTGAGCGCGGGAGAGCCCGGATCGGTGGTGCGGCGCATGCTGCTCGGCTCGCAACTCAGGCGACTGCGTGAGGCACGGGGCGTCACGCGTGAGGCCGCGGGGTACTCGATCCGTGCCTCGGAGTCGAAGATCAGCCGGATGGAGTTGGGCCGGGTGAGCTTCAAGACGAGGGATGTCGAAGATCTGCTGACGCTGTACGGCATCACGGACGAGGCGGAGCGTGCGGCGCTCGTCGGTCTCGCCCGCGAAGCCAACGTGGCGGGCTGGTGGCACAGTTACTCGGACGTCCTGCCGAACTGGTTCCCCACCTATGTCGGCCTGGAGGGTGCTGCCTCGCTGATCCGCGCCTACGAGGTGCAGTTCGTGCACGGGCTGCTCCAGACCGAGGCGTACGCCCACGCGGTCGTCGAGCGCGGCATGAAGGGCGCGAGCGCCGCCGACATCGACCGGCGGGTCGCGCTGCGCCTGGAGCGGCAGAAGTACCTCGTCTCCGAGAACGCCCCCGAGGTCCACATCGTCCTGGACGAGGCCGCGCTGCGCCGGCCGTACGGCGACCGCGAGGTGATGCGCGGCCAGCTCCAGCACCTGATCGAGTTCTCCGAGCGTCCCAACGTACGGCTGCAGATCATGCCGTTCAGCTTCGGCGGGCACTCCGGGGAGAGCGGCGCCTTCACCATCCTGAGCTTCCCGGAGTCCGACCTGTCGGACGTCGTCTACCTGGAGCAGCTCACCAGCGCGCTCTATCTCGACAAGCGCGAGGACGTCGGCCAGTACGAGCAGGCACTCAAGGAGCTCCAGCAGGACAGCCCCGAGCCGGCCGAGAGCCGGGACCTGCTGCGGGGGCTTTTGCAGCTGTCGTAGGTGCCGTTAGGGATAACCCTCGGTTTTCCTGTGTGCTTCTTGCGTTTCCCGAGGTGACGCCTCCAACTCACGTGAAACGTAAGTACGATGACGTGTGATCAGTATCTCGGGGCTGATCGGAGGCCGATCCGGTGTCTGCCTCGACTGCTTCGGCAGAAGGGATTGAGGGATCACATGTCGTCCTGCTTCACCGACCTGGCTCAGCAGTTCATCGACGGTGAATGGCGCCCGGGAACCGGCTCCTGGGACATCATCGACTTCAATCCGTACGACGGCGAGAAGCTCGCGTCGATCACCATAGCCACCATCGACGAGGTCGACGAGGCGTACAAGAGCGCCGCTCGTGCCCAGAAGCAGTGGGCCACGATCAATCCCTACGCCCGCCGTGACGTCTTCGACAACGCCCTGCGGCTGCTGGAGGAGCGCGAGCAGGAGATTCTCGACGCGGTCATCGCCGAGCTCGGCGGTACGTATGTGAAGGCCCGCTTCGAGATCAACCTCGCCAAGGAGTTCCTGCGCGAGGCGGCCCATCTGACGCTGCGGTCCGAGGGCCGGATCCTGCCCTCCCCGGTCGAGGGCAAGGAGAACCGCCTCTACCGCGTGCCGGTCGGTGTCGTCGGTGTCATCAGCCCCTTCAACTCGCCGTTCCTGCTGTCGATCAAGCCCGTCGCCGCGGCTCTGGCCCTCGGCAACGCCGTCGTCCTCAAGCCGCACGAGGACAGCCCGATCGTCGGCGGCACCCTGATCGCGAAGCTCTTCCAGGACGCGGGCCTGCAGGCCGGCCTGCTCAACGTCGTCGTCACCGACATCGCCGAGATCGGCGACGCGTTCATCGAGCACCCGATCCCCAAGGTCATCACCTTCACCGGCTCCGACAAGGTCGGCCGGCACATCGCCACCGTCTGCGCCGCGCAGCTCAAGCGCACGGTCCTCGAACTGGGCGGCAACAGCGCGCTGGTGGTCCTGGACGACGCCGACATCGACTACGCGGTCGACGCGGCCGTCTTCAGCCGGTACGTCGACCAGGGCCAGGTCTGCATGGCCGCGAACCGTGTCCTGGTGGACCGCTCCGTGGCGGCCGAGTTCACGGAGAAGTTCGTCGCGAAGGTCAGAACCCTCAAGACCGGCGATCCGCGCGACCCGCAGACCGTGATCGGCCCGGTCATCAACTCCCTCCAGGCCAACGCCATCTCAGCCGCCGTCGACCAGGCGGTCGCCGAGGGCGCCACGGTCCTGGTGCGCGGCACGACGACCGACAACCTGGTGGAGCCGTCCGTCCTCACGGACGTGCCGTCCGACTCCTCCCTCCTGCACAAGGAGATCTTCGGCCCCGTCGCCCTCCTCGTCCCCTTCGACGGCGAGGAGGAGGCGATCCGCATCGTCAACGACACCCCCTACGGCCTCAGTGGAGCCGTCCACACGGCCGACGTCGAGCGGGGTGTCGCCTTCGCCAAGCAGGTCGACACCGGCATGTTCCACGTGAACGACGGCACCATCCACGACGAGCCGCTGGTCCCCTTCGGCGGCGAGAAGAACTCCGGGATCGGCCGGCTGAACGGCGAGACCACGCTGGACGCGTTCACCACGCTGCGGTGGATCTCGGTGCAGCACGGGCGGAGCGCGTTTCCTTTCTGAGTCCTCAGATGCTGAGGACAGATGATTGAGGACAGCAGCTGACCTAAAGGGTCGGTAACGTCATCGGTGTCAGGCGGCAGCAGCCGTAACGCCCCGATGAAAGGCGACCGTTCATGGTCACTCACGTGCGAGCAGAGGCCCAGGGCGATGAGCGCGGAGCGCTGCTCTCCTTCCTCGCCGAGCAGCGCGGCGGCATCCGGCGGTCGGTGCTCGGCCTCACGGACGAGCAGGCCTCCCAGCGCCCCAGCGCCAGCGAGCTCTCCCTGGCCGGGCTGATCAAGCACGTCGCCGAGGTCGAGCAGAGCTGGGTGGCCCGCGCCAAGGGCGAGGAGCCGGCCGTGCACCGGGAGGAGTCGAACTGGCACGAGTGCTTCGCGCTGGTCGACGGCGAGACGGTCACGTCGCAGCTGGAGTACTGGGAGAAGGTCGCCGCCGAGACGGAGGCGTTCGTGCGCTCCGCGCCCAGCCTCGACGACAGCTTGCCGCTCCCGAAGGCTCCCTGGTTCCCGGAGGAGTCCGTCTCCGTGCGCTGGGTGGTCCTGCACCTGATCCGTGAGACGGCCCGGCACGCCGGCCACGCCGACATCATCCGTGAGTCCCTGGACGGCGCGAGCGCCTGGGACCTGGTGGCCAAGGAAGAGGGCGCCTCCTGGGGCTGACCCCGGCCGCAGGGAGGTGCGGGCCTAATCTGGACCGCATGTCAGCGATCCGTCTCCTCGTGCTGGGCGCGGTGCGCCAGCACGGGCGGGCCCACGGCTACCAGGTGCGCAACGACCTGGAGTACTGGGGCGCGCACGAGTGGTCCAACGCCAAGCCCGGCTCGATCTACCACGCCCTGAAGCAGATGGCGAAACAGGGCCTGCTGCACGCCCACGAGATCGCCCCCTCCACGGCCGGCGGCCCGCCGCGCACGGAGTACGAGATGACCGACAAGGGCGCCGAGGAGTACTTCGCGCTGCTGCGCGAGGCGCTGACCTCGTACGACCAGAAGATGGACGTCAAGTCGGCGGCCATCGGCTTCATCGTCGACCTGCCCCGCGGCGAGGCGGTCGCGCTCCTGAAGGAGCGGACCCGGCGGATCGGCGAGTGGCGCTCGGCCGTCACCGAGAACTACGTGCCCGAGGAGGGGCCCGAACAACTCGGCCACATCGGGGAGATCATGAACCTCTGGGTCCACTCGGCCGACGCCGAGTCCGAGTGGACCCAGGGGCTGATCGACCGGATCGAGCGCGGGGCCTACACCTTCGCCGGGGAGGGCGATCCGTTCGTCGGCGTGCTCCCGGACAGTCAGGAGAACCCGTACGCGACGGGTGAGGCGCATCCCGAGGACGCCCACTAAGCAAGTTTGACTATCGCAGGCGACGAGGATTACGTTGAGGCGAGTAGTCAACTTTGACTAGCTTCGATCGGGAGGAGAGTGGGGCACGTGGCCGACACGGCGATCACCGTCGAAGGCGCACGCAAGACGTACGGCACCACACACGCACTGGACGGGCTGGACCTCGCGGTCACGCGTGGCACGGTGCACGGAGTGCTCGGCCCCAACGGGGCCGGCAAGACCACCCTGGTCCGCATCCTGTCGACCCTGCTGCGGCCCGACGCCGGCCGGATCGAGGTGGCCGGGCACGACGTCGTGAACAGGGCCCGCGAGGTCCGTTTCCGCATCGGCCTCCTCGGCCAGCACGCGGCTCTCGACGAGGAACTCGGCGGCCGCCAGAACCTGGAGCTCTTCGGCCGCCTCCATCACCTGGGCGCCCGCCACGCGCGCGTGCGGGCCGACGAACTCCTGGAGCGCTTCGGCCTGACCGACACCGGCCGCAAGCCGGCGCGCTCCTACAGCGGAGGCATGCGCCGCCGCCTCGACCTCGCCGCGTCCCTGATCACCGAACCGGAGGTGCTCTTCCTGGACGAGCCGACGACCGGCCTCGACCCGCGCGGCCGCGCCGAGGTGTGGGAGTCGGTCCGCTCCCTGGTCGGCGGCGGCACCACGGTCCTGCTCACCACGCAGTACCTGGAGGAGGCCGACCAGCTCGCCGACCGCATCTCGGTCGTCGACCACGGCCGGGTCGTCGCCGACGGCACGGCGGACGAGCTCAAGGCGCTGACCGGCGGGGACCGCATCGACGTCGTCCTGCGCGACCCGGGCCAACTGGGAGCGGCGGTCGCCCTGCTGCCCGTACCGGCGTCGGGCGTGTCGGTGGACGCCGACCGCCGGCTGCTCAGCGCCCGCGTCACCGACCGCATGGCCGCGCTCTTCGGCGTCGTACGGGCCCTGGAGGAGGCCGGCATAGAGGCGGAGGACATCGCGCTGCGCCGCCCGACGCTGGACGAGGTGTTCCTGCACCTCACCGGAGGAGACCAGCACGTCAAGGAGGACGCATGAGCATGTACGTCCTGACCGACTCCTGGACGATGACCCGCCGCGAACTCGCCCACTGGGCACGCCAACCCGTCCGGGTGGTCGTCGGCCTGGTCTTCTCCGTGATGCTGCTGCTGATGTTCGCCTACCTGATCGGCGGCGGCCGTGGTGTCACCGGCGACTACCTCGACTACCTCCTGCCCGGCATGCTCGCGCTCACCATGGCCTTCGGCCTGGAGAGCACGATGCTCGCCATCACCCAGGACCTCAACAAGGGCGTCATCGACCGCTTCCGCTCGATGCCCATGGCCGACGGGGCGGTCCTGGTGGGTCGCGCGGCCGCGGACATGCTCCAGTCGGCGGTGGGGCTGACCCTGCTGATCGGCGTCGGGTACGTGCTCGGCTGGCGCGCCCACGACGGCCTCGGCGGCTTCCTCGGAGCCGTCGGCCTCCTGCTGCTCTTCCGCTTCGCGATGCTGTGGATCGGCATCCACCTGGGCCTGGTGGCGGGGAAGCCGGAGCTGGTGCAGGCCGTCCAGATCCTCGTCTGGCCGGTCGGCTTCCTCTCCAACGCCCTCGCCACCCCCGAGTCCATGCCCGCCTGGCTGGCCACGGTCGTCGAGTGGAACCCGATGTCCCAGACTGCGACAGCCGTACGCGACCTCCTGGGCAGCCCCGGGGGAGAGCCGGGGCACGTGTGGGCGGCGGTCGTATGGCCGTTGGCCCTGCTCGCAGTGTTCTTCCCGCTGGCGGTACGGAGGTTCGCGCACCTGGGCCGTTAGGTCTCCCTAGTGGTGGAAGCCCGTCGCCGCCCCCTTGTCCCGGGTCAGCGGATGCGGCTGCCGGCGCAGCTCCGGCAGCAGGCGGGTCAGGTCGTCCAGGAACAGGTCGGCGAGGTCGGCCGAGAAGCCGTTGCGGCACACCACCCGCAGGACGGACAGGTCCTCGCGGTTCGGCGGGAAGGTGTACGCGGGCACCAGCCAGCCGTTCTCGCGCAGCCGCCGGGAGACGTCGAAGACGTCGTACGCCGTCACGTCGTCCGCGGTCGTGAAGGCGAAGACGGGCAGTTGGTCGCCCCGGGTGATCAGCCGGAAGTGGGGGGGGGGGGGGCCCCGCCCGCCGCGCCCCCCCCCCCCCCCCCCCCCCCGCGCCCGCCCCCCCCCCCCCCCCCCCCCCCCCCCCCGACACTCCGGGCCACGTCCCGCGTGGACTGCTGCACGGCCCGGTAGCCCTCCCGGCCCAGCCGCAGGAACGTGTAGTACTGCGCGACGACCTGGGCGCCCGGCCGGGAGAAGTTGAGCGCGAAGGTCGGCATGTCACCGCCCAGGTAGTTGACGCGGAAGACGAGTTCCTCGGGCAGGGCCTCCCGGTCGCGCCACAGCGCCCAGCCGACCCCTGGGTAGACGAGCCCGTACTTGTGCCCCGAGGTGTTGATGGAGGCCACGCGCGGGAGACGGAAGTCCCACACCAGGTCCTCGTCCAGGAAGGGCGCGACCATGGCGCCGGACGCGCCGTCGACGTGTACCGGGATGTCGAGCCCGGTGCGCTCCTGGAGGGCGTCGAGGGCCGCACAGAGGTCCGCGATCGGCTCGTACGACCCGTCGAAGGTGGAGCCGAGGATGCCGACGACCCCGATGGTGTTCTCGTCGCACATCTCGGCGGCGGCCTGCGGATCGAGGTGGAACCGGTCGCCCTCCATGGGCACCAGGCGGGCCTCCACCTCCCAGAAGGTGCAGAACTTCTCCCAGCAGACCTGGACGTTGACGCCCATGACGAGGTTCGGGCGCGCCCCCGGGTACCGGTCGGCGTTGCGCCCCGCCCAGCGCCGTTTCAGCGCCATCCCGGCGAGCATGCACGCCTCGCTCGACCCGGTCGTCGAACAGCCCACGGCGGCCGAGGGGTCGGGCGCGTGCCAGAGGTCGGCGAGCATCGCCACACAGCGCCGCTCCAGTTCGGCGGTGCGCGGGTACTCGTCCTTGTCGATCATGTTCTTGTCACGGCACTCGGCCATGAGCACCCCGGCCTGGGGCTCCATCCAGGTGGTGACGAACGTGGCGAGGTTCAGCCGGGCGTTGCCGTCCAGCATCAGCTCGTCATGCACGACCTGGTACGCCGTCGAGGGCGGGAGCGGGGTGTCGGGCAGGCGGTGTTTGGGCGGCGCCTCGGCCATGCCGCCGACCGGGTTCGCCTCCCAGTGGAAGGGGTTGACGGACAGGGGGCGCTCGTCGGGCTTCTGGACGCCTTCGTGCAGGGCCATGAGTTTCTCTCCTGGGAGTTCGGAGTTCGGAGTTCGGAGTTCGGAGTTCGGAGTTCGCGGAGTTCGGAGTTCGGAGTTCAGGTGACTGGTGTTCCGTCGTCGTGCAGCTGCATCTGCGGCCGCCCCGTCACCAGCAGCCACGCCGGCAGCGAGGCGACGCAGAGCAGGGCGACGATCGCGGGTGAGGCGGTCAGTACGGCGGCCGTGAACAGGCTCACCCAGCCCTGCCGGGTGATCGCGAGGAGCACGCCGAGCACCCCGCAGGACACGCCCAGCGCGGGCTGCACGTCGGGCACGAGGGCGTGCGCGAACAGGCCGAGGGCGGTGCCGACGAAGACGGCCGGGAAGATGCGCCCGCCCCGGAAGCCGCAGGACGCGGCGACGAGCAGCGCCGCCAGCTTCACCACCGCCATCGTCGCGAACTGCCCCGCCGACCAGCCCTCGGGATCGCGCGCCAGCTCCGCGATCTCGTCCAGCCCCTTGAAGAGCGTCAGATGGCCGCCCACGGCCGCCAGCAGCCCCAGCACGAGCCCACCGGCCGGAAGCGCCAGCATCGGGTGACGCAGCCGGGCGAAGGCGCCGTGGACGTACGGGAAGGCGCGGACCGCGCACAGGGTGAGCAGCGCGGCCGCGGAGGACACCACGAGGGCCGCCAGCAGGTCGCCCCAGCCCGGCCGTCCGAGCGTGGGCAGATGCAGGTCGAAGGAGGGATGCGCGACCAGGTCGGTCGTGACGGCGCCCGCGGCCCCGGCGGCGAGCGGCGCGAAGACGTTGTCCCACAGCGCCCCTCTCACCGGCCGCCCGACCAGCGCCTCGGAGATGACCAGCGCCGCCGCCACCGGCGTGCCGAACAGCGCGCCGATCGTCGCCGCCTCCGCCAGCGCCACCCACAGCTCCCCGGGCGCCCGCGGCAGGAACCTGCGGCCCAGCCAGAACGCGAGCCCGACGTTCACGGCGATGATCGGGTTCTCCGGGCCGAGGCTCGGCCCGCCCGCCAGCATCAGCGCGGTCGCGAGCAGCAGTCCCGGCAGCACGGCGGGCGGGAGCACGGGAGCGCTCAGACCGGTGGTGGCCGGGTCCGGACCGGCGTGTCCCGGGACCTTCCACACCACCAGGCCCACCAGGACACCGGTCGAGGTGAGCACGACGAGCATCCACAGCACGGAGTACCGGCCCACGCCCAGCGCGTCCGGCAGGTCCCCCCAGAGCACGTCCTTCAGTTCCTCGGCACCCGCGCTCACCCCGACGAGGATCAGGCTCGCCACCACGCCCACCACGAGAGCGGGGAGGATCAACGGCAGCAGGGTGCGCGCCGGGGTCGACGGGGCGGTGGGTGCCTGCTGCGCGGTGTCCTGAGCCACGCGCTCACGATAAGCGGACAAAGTGGTCAAAGTTGGGCACAACATCCGGAGGGAATGCCGGAGGGAAACGGGCTTGCACCTCACGTCACGTGAGGGCCCACCGTGGAGTGCGTACAGAGAAAGGAGCGGAAGTGAGCTACTCCGTGGGACAGGTCGCCGGTTTCGCCGGGGTCACGGTGCGCACCCTGCACCACTACGACGACATCGGCCTGCTCGCGCCGAGCGAGCGCAGCCACGCGGGCCACCGGCGCTACAGCGACGCCGACCTCGACCGGCTGCAGCAGATCCTGTTCTACCGGGAGCTCGGCTTCCCCCTCGACGAGGTCGCCGCCCTGCTCGACGATCCGGACACGGACCCGCAGCAGCACCTGCGCCGGCAGCACGAACTGCTGACCGCCCGGATCGAGAAGCTGCGGAAGATGGCGGCGGCCGTGGAGAACGCCATGGAGGCACGCAAGATGGGCATCAACCTGACGCCGGAGGAGCGGTTCGAGGTCTTCGGGGACAAGGACCCCGAGCAGTACGCCGAGGAGGCGGAAGCGCGCTGGGGCGGCACCGAGGCGTACGCCGAGTCGCAGCGCCGGGCCGCCACCTACACCAAGGAGGACTGGACGCGTATCAAGGCCGAGGTCGAGGCCTGGGAGCAGCGCTACGTCGCCCTGATGACCGCCGGGGAACCGGCGACGGGCGAGCACGCCATGGACCTGGCCGAGGAACACCGCCGGCACATCGGCGCGTGGTACCTCGAGTGCCCCTACGAGATGCACCGGTGCTTCGCGGAGATGTACGTCGCCGACGAGCGTTTCAAGGCGTACTACGACTCCATGCGGCAAGGCCTCGCCGAGCACCTCAAGGAGGCGATCCTCGCCAACGCCGCCCGCCACACCTCCTAGGACCCTGGCCCGGGACGCGGATCACTCCCGGGCCAGGACCACCGCCGTCCCGTACGCGCACACCTCCGTGCCGACGTCCGCCGCCTCCGTCACGTCGAAGCGGAACGCCAGCACGGCGTTGGCCCCACGCGCGCGTGCCTGCTCGATGAGCCGGGCCATGGCCTGGTTGCGGGTCTCCACGAGCGTCTTGGTGAGCCCCTTGAGCTCACCGCCGATCATCGACTTCAGACCGGCGCCGATCTGGCTCCCCAGGTGCCGGGAGCGCACGGTCAGTCCGAAGACCTCGCCGAGGACCTCCTGGACGCGGTGGCCGGGTACGTCGTTGGTGGTGACGACGAGCACGTCGGGCTGGGGGCCCTGGCCGCCGCCGTATTCTTCGATGCCCATGGTTCACAGCTTTGCCCCAGGGACCGCACAGTGCATCCTGGGGAGCCCCTTGGAACCTGGGCCCCGACGGCTGCGTTGATACGTTTGGGCAGCCAGCCCCCAGCCCTACCCCCACAGCAGGAGCCACACTCCCGTGACCACGCTTGCGCTCGGCCCCGAGTGGATCAGCCCGGACTATCTGATCTCGACCTTCAGCCTGCCCGGCATCCTGCTGATCGTGTTCGCCGAGTCCGGGCTCTTCGCGTTCCTGCCCGGCGACTCCCTGCTGTTCACGGCGGGTCTCTTCGTGGCCCAGGGGCAGTACATCAGCCAGCCGCTGTGGCTGGTGTGCGCGCTCATCGTGCTGGCCGCCGTCATCGGCGACCAAGTGGGCTACATGATCGGCAAGTTCTTCGGCCCCAAGCTCTTCAACCGTCCCAACTCCAAGCTCTTCAAACAGGAGAACCTGGAGAAGGCCCACGAGTTCATGGAGAGGTTCGGCCCCAAGGCCATCGTCCTCGCCCGCTTCGTCCCCATCGTGCGCACCTTCGCCCCCATCGTGGCGGGCGCCGGCCGCATGAAGTACCGCACGTTCCTCGTCTACAACGTCATCGGTGGCGTGGCCTGGGGCACCGGCGTCACCCTTGCGGGTTACTGGCTCGGCCAGATCGAAGCCATCCGGACGAACGTCGAGGCGATCCTCGTCCTGATCGTGGTGATCTCCCTGGTGCCGATCATCATCGAGTACCTGCGCGAGCGCTCCAGGAAGAAGAAGGCCGCCGCCGAGGCACCCGCCACCCGCACCCAGGCCCAGCCCCCGGCCATGGACGACGCCACGACCCAACTCCGCCGCATCCCGTCGGCCCACGAGGACCAGCCGCAGAACGGCGACCAGCAGGGCAACGCCCAGTACGGCCAGTACGACGACTACTACGGCCAGCAGCAGCAGCAACAACAGCAACAGCAGCAGCACCAGCAGCCGTACGCCCAGCAGTACCCGCAGAACTACCCCCAACAGCCCTACGGCGGCCAGCAGGGCCAGCAGCAGTACCCGTACGACAACCAGGGCTACTGAGGCAGCACCGCGCGCCCCGAAAGGGGCGCGTCCGGCGCTAAAACCCTCGCGTCCGCTTCGCGGCCCTGCGCTTCTCCGTCGACCCGATCCGCAGGAACAACCGCGAGATCTCCGACCCCAGGTTCACCCCGATGGCGATCGCCATCGCCAGTGCCGCCGCCTTCGACAGCGACACCAGCCCCTCGTCGACCTGGTTCTGAGCGATCGACAGCAACCCGAAGTACGTCGCGGAACCGGGCAGCAGCGGCCCGATCGCAGCCGTCGTGTACGGCAGTGCGGACGCGAACCGGTACCGGGCCAGCAGCTGCCCGAACAGTCCCACCAGGCCCGCCGCCACGGCCGTGGAGGCGACCGGCGAGAGATCGCCGGCGTAGTACATCGCACCGTAAACCGCCCACGCGACACCCCCGTTGAGGGTCACGGCCAGCACGGTGGATCGTTCCTGCTGCAACAGCACCGCGAAGGTCAGCGACAGCAGCATCGACGCACTGAGCTGCCAGTACGGTTCCTCGGGGATGTGCAGCGCCGCGTCCGGGTTGAGCTTCGCGCCCAGCTGCACGCCGAAGTACAGCACCACGAGCACCCCGACGACGATGCCGACGAAGAAGTACAGGACCTCGAGCAGGCGCGCGGACGCGGTGATGTAGAAGCCGGTCAGACCGTCCTGCACGCCCGCGACCAGAGCCCGCCCCGGCAGCAGCGCGAACAGCCCACCGGTGATCACCGCGGACGCCTTCACGTCGACGTGCGCCACGGTCAGCGCGACCCCGATCGCGGCCGGCGGCATCGCGGCCACCGTGAACTGGTAGAACTCCGGCAGCCCGCGCCCCGCGCACAGCCACGCCAGCCGGTCGCCGAGCATCGCGCCCAGCGCGGCCGCCACGAACACGATCAGGTCACCGCCGACGAGCACGGAGGCCGAACCCGCGAGCAGCCCGCTCGCCGTGGTCAACGCCCAGCCGGGATAGGGGTGCCGGTTGCGGCGGATCTCCGCGAGCCGCCGGTAGGCATCCTCCAGGGAGATGTGGGTCTCCGTGTCGCTCAGGTCGTCGACGAGCTGGTAGACGGCCGCGAGGCGCGTGTAGTCGGTCCCGCGCCGACGCACGGTCCGCGACGCCGTCACCGGGTCCTCCACCAGGGACGGCTGGTACGAGATCGACAGCAGCGTGAAGGTGACGTTCGGCTCGCAGCGGTCCAGACCGTACGACCGGCAGACGGCGAACATCGCCGCCTCCACGTCCTCCGCGTTCTCCCCGCCCGCCAGCAGCAGCTCGCCGATACGCAGGGTCAGGTCGAGCACGCGCGGGACGGCGGGACCGCCCTCCTCCTCCGGCTTCTGCACCAGCTCGAGCGCGGGCCGCTCGGCCACGGGCATGCGCAGCATCGTGCGCATCCGGTCCTGCCAGGGGAGGTCCTTGGTCAGGCTGACCACCGGAATGCCGGTGGGCGGCGTGAACGCGGGCGGGGCGTGCCGGGCGTTGTAGGTCCGCGGCGGACTGAACGCCGACCCCTCCGGCTCCACCACGGGTGCCTGCGGGGCGTCGAGCCCGTTCGGCAGGGCGAACTCGGACGTGGTCTCGGACTCGCCCCCGGTTCTGGGGACGGCGAGGCCGTCGGGGATGGCGAACTCCGATGTGATCTCGGCGTCGAACGAGCTCCTCGCCTCGTCCGACTGCGGCTTGCGGTACTCCGCCTCCGTCACTCCGCAACGCTCCCTGTGAGACACCTTCAGCAGCCCTCAGTATGCGCACGCGTACGCACTGACGCGCGAACGGGCCGCACGCGTGCGCGTGCGACCCGGTTCACGGCAAAGGACGACAGGTGGCTCAGTGGCCGCCCTCGTCCTTGAACCGCTTGTACGACCTCTCGATCTCGGCCTCGGCCTCGGTACGGCCCACCCAGTCGGCGCCCTCGACCGACTTGCCGGGCTCCAGGTCCTTGTAGACCTCGAAGAAGTGCTGGATCTCCAGGCGGTCGAACTCGGACACGTGGTGGATGTCACGCAGGTGCTCCACACGCGGGTCCGTCGCCGGGACGCACAGCAGCTTGTCGTCGCCGCCGGCCTCGTCGGTCATCCGGAACATGCCGATCGCGCGGCACTTGATGAGGCAACCGGGGAAGGTCGGCTCGTCCAGGATGACCAGCGCGTCGAGCGGGTCGCCGTCCTCGCCGAGGGTGTTCTCGACGAATCCGTAGTCGGTCGGGTAGGCGGTCGAGGTGAAGAGGCGACGGTCCAGGCGGATCCGACCGGTCTCGTGGTCCACCTCGTACTTGTTCCGCGAACCCTTCGGGATCTCGATCGTGACGTCGAACTCCACCGGTGGCTCCTCCATGATCAACACATAGTTCTGGTGGTTAAGTGTCCCTCACGCAGGTGTGTGATCGCGAAAGGGGCTGGTGTTCGTGCCAGAGCTGAGGCCTTGGCGGGCCGCGAGACCGCACGTGGTGCGGGTCGTGACCGCCGTACGACCGCATCTCGCACGGGCCGCCGCGGCCGCCGGGCCGCGGGTCGCGCGGCTCACGCGGGCCGCGAAACCGCAGCTTGCGCGGATCACGACGCCGAAGACCGTCAAGACCTGGCAGTTCACCGCGGGTGCCGCCACCGCCGGGCTGGCGCTGGCCGCCGCAGTGGTGACCGCCGCCGGTCCCTGGGACGGCTCGGGTCAGCGTACGGCCGAGCGGGACCGGGCCGCCGCCCTGGGACACACGGGTGGCGCAGATCACGGTCGTACGTCCGGCAGGTCCGAGGCGGCGGCCGGAGCCCCGCAGCCCGCCCCCAGTGCGGCGTCGGTCCTGACGGCCCTCGGCGGCTCCACGAGCGCCGCCAAGTCGGCACCGGACGCGAAGCCCCTCGGCGCCGTCCTGGACCCCCTCCTGAACTCCGGATCCCTCGGCACCCGCCACACGGCCGCCGTGGTCGACGTGGCCACCGGCAGACGCCTGTACGGGGCAGGCGCCGACGACGCGCTCACCCCCGCCTCGACGACGAAGATCGCCACGGCCGTCGCGGCCCTCTCCGCGAGGGGCGCCGACCACCGCCTCATCACCCGCGCGGCCCTGGAGCCCGACACCAGGGAACTCGTCCTGGTCGGCGGCGGCGACCCCACGCTGACGGCCCGCAAGGACCCCGACAACTGGGCGAGCCTGCGTGTGCTGGCGGACAGAACGGCCGCCGCCCTCCAGAAGCGCGGCATCGCACAGGTGACGCTCTCCTACGACACCACCCTGTACGCCGGCCCCGGACTCCACCCCATCGGGGCCAACCCCAACCTCGCCCCCGTCACCGCCCTGATGGCCGACGAGGCCCGCACGGACGACTCGACCCGTGGACCGGCACCCCGCGTGGAGGACCCGGCCACGGAGGCGACCCGCGCCTTCGCGGCGTTCCTCCAGGACCACGGCATCAAGACCACGGCCCCAGGCCCCTCCAAGGCGACGAACCGCGCGAAGACACTCGCCACGGTCTCCTCACCCCCGCTGTCCACCGTCGTCGAACGCATGCTGACCAACAGCGACAACGACATCGCCGAGGCCCTCGCCCGCCAGACCGCCGTCGCCACCGGCGAACGCGCCGACTTCGCCGGCGCCGGCAAGGCGATCGACGCCCAGCTCAGGAAACTCGGCCTGCCCCTGTCCGGCACCGCCTTCAAGGACGGCAGCGGCCTCAACCGCTCCGACCGGCTCACGGCGGACCTCCTGACATCCCTCCTCGCGAAGGCCGCCGACCCGGACCACCCCGACCTGCGCCCCGCCCTCACCGGCCTCCCCGTCGCAGGCTTCACCGGCACCCTGACCAGCCGCTACACGGAGGGCGCGGCAGGCATCGTACGAGCCAAGACAGGCACCCTCACGGGCGTGAACACCCTGGCAGGAACGGTGGTCACCAGAGACGGCCGCCTCCTGGCCTTCGCCTTCCTGGCAACGAACACGACGGACCCGACGGCTGCGCAGTCGGCGCTTGACCGCACGGCGACGGCACTGGCGGCGTGCGGCTGCAAGTAACTGCCGTCGGCCGGGCACCGCTCAAAACGAACGCTCACCCCCGCCCACCTCCGTGCCCTGCCCCCAGCGGCAGCGCTCACGTACCGTTGACGCATGACGAGCATCGGTGGTGCCGCATCTTCCGGGATGGTCGACTGGAATCTCGCGGTGGCGACCGCGACCCGGCTCGTGAGGCCGGGCCCCGAGGTGAGCCGCGACGAGGCCCGCGCCGTCGTCGCGGAACTGCGTCGGCACGCCAAGGCCTCCGAGCAACACGTCCGCGGATTCACCCGAATGGGCACCGAGGAGACCCACGACACCCCCGTCCTCGTCGTCGACCGAGCCGGCTGGGTCAAGGCGAACGTCGCCGGGTTCCGGGAGATCCTCCGCCCGTTGCTGGAGAAGATGCAGGAGCGGCGCGGCGACAGCCCGGGCGGCGCGGTCCTCGGCGCCGTCGGCGGCAAGGTCACCGGCGTGGAGCTCGGCATGCTGCTGTCCTTCCTCGCCTCCCGCGTCCTCGGCCAGTACGAGACCTTCGCCCCGCCCACGCGTGAACTCCCCGCCGGAGCGGGCGGCGGCGGCCGACTGCTGCTCGTCGCGCCCAACGTCGTCCACGTGGAGCGCGAACTCGACGTCGACCCGCACGACTTCCGCCTGTGGGTGTGCCTGCACGAGGAGACGCATCGCACGCAGTTCACCGCGGTGCCCTGGCTGCGTGACCACCTTGAGGGTGAAATCCAGTCGTTCCTCGGGGAGACGGACGTCGACCCCATGACCGTCCTGGAGCGCATCCGGGAGGCCGCCCAGTCCCTCGCCGGGGGCCGCCCCGAGGCCGAGGAGGACGACGGCGGTCACTCGTTCGTGGAACTGGTGCAGACACCCGCCCAGCGCGAGATCCTCGCCCGTCTCACCGCCGTGATGTCCCTCCTGGAGGGCCACGCCGACTTCGTGATGGACGGGGTCGGCCCCCAGGTCGTACCGACCGTCGCGGAGATCCGCGAGAAGTTCCAGCAGCGCCGCGCGAAGGGCGCCTCCCGCCTGGACCTCGCCCTGCGCAAGCTGCTGGGCCTGGACGCCAAGCTCAGGCAGTACCGCGACGGCGAACGCTTCGTGCGGGCCGTCGTCGACCAGGTCGGCATGGACGGCTTCAACCGTGTGTGGACTTCTCCGAACACCCTCCCGACCAAGGCGGAGATCGCCAAACCGGCGGACTGGGTCGCGCGGGTGCACCGCAAGGCGGAGTCGTGAAAGGGCGTGGAGAGGTCGTGAACCCGATCCGGCCGTCGGCAGGCGAACGCCCCTCCAATCACCCGTCCGAGGGACCGTGAGCCGTGCGTAGGCGTGCGATGCTCGGGGAACCGCCCGTTTCTGTCACCATCTACACACTCTGAGTGACCGACGTCGGGCTCACCCCCCGAAAACTTCATGAAGGGAACCGGACATGGGTCCCCATCCTGCGGTCGCGGCGATACGCCTGGCGGTCCGCCGCGTCCTCCACGACCTCCTCACCGAGCCCACCCCAGAAGCGACCCTCCACGAGCGCCCCCCGAAGCCGCTCGTGCTCGTGGCATGCTCCGGCGGCGCCGACTCCATGGCGCTCGCCTCCGCCCTCGCCTTCGAAGCCCCGCGGCTCGGCATCCGCGCGGGCGGCGTCACCGTCGACCACGGCCTTCAGCCCGGCTCCGATCTGCGCGCCGAGGAGGTCGGCCTGCGCCTGCGCGAACTCGGCCTCGACCCGGTCGAGTCCACCGCCGTGACCGTCGGCCGCGCGGGCGGACCCGAGGCCGCCGCCCGTGACGCCCGCTACGCCGCCCTCGACGCCGCAGCCGAACGCCACGGCGCCTCCGCGATCCTCCTCGGCCACACCCGCGACGACCAGGCCGAGACCGTCCTCCTCGGACTGGCCCGCGGCTCCGGCATCCGCTCCCTGTCCGGCATGGCCGCGGTCTCGGGGGCCGGCGGCCGTTACCGGCGCCCCTTCCTCCAGCTCGACCGGCAGACCGCCCGCAAGGCCTGCATGGTCCAGTCCCTCCCCGTCTGGGACGACCCGCACAACGCCGACCCCGCCTACACCCGGTCCCGGCTGCGCCACGAGGGACTGCCCGCCCTGGAGAAGGCGCTCGGCAAGGGCGTCGTCGAGGCCCTCGCCCGAACGGCCCAACTCTCCCGCGACGACGCCGACGCCCTCGACACCTGGGCCCGCCAGGCCGAAACCTCCGTACGGGACGCCGCCGGTCTCCTGGAGTGCGCCAAGCTGTACGCCCTGCCGCCCGCCGTGCGCCGCCGCATCCTGCGCCGCGCCGCCATCGAGGCGGGCGCCCCGGCTGGTTCGCTGTTCGCCCGGCACATCGAGGAAGTCGACCGGCTGATCACCGGCTGGCGCGGTCAGGGGGCCATCAATCTCCCCGGCAAGGTGGTCGCACAGCGGCAGGGTGGCAGACTGGTGATTCGGCAAGGCTGAAACCGGACCTCCCACCGGCCCGCAGACGCGGGCCGCGGACGGTCCGGGCGGCCGGTGGGACGACCGAAAGTGATGCGGGTGGACGCGAAAGACATGGGTGCCGACCTCAAGCAGGTGCTCATCACCAAGGAAGAGATCGACGCGAAGCTGGCGGAGCTGGCCGCGAAGATCGACGCGGAGTACGCGGACAAGGACCTGCTGATCGTCGGCGTCCTCAAGGGCGCGGTGATGGTCATGGCGGACCTTGCCCGGGCGCTGTCCACCCCGCTCACCATGGACTGGATGGCCGTTTCCTCGTACGGTGCGGGCACCCAGTCCTCCGGTGTCGTGCGGATCCTCAAGGACCTCGACACCGACATCAAGGGCAAGCACGTCCTCATCGTCGAGGACATCATCGACTCCGGTCTGACGCTGTCGTGGCTGCTGTCGAACCTCGGCTCCCGCGAGCCCGCCTCGCTCAAGGTGTGCACGCTGCTGCGCAAGCCCGAGGCCGCCAAGGTCGCCATCGACGTCGAGTGGGTCGGCTTCGACATCCCGAACGAGTTCGTCGTCGGTTACGGTCTCGACTACGCGGAGAAGTACCGAAATCTCCCGTTCGTGGGTACGCTCGCGCCCCACGTCTACGGCGGCTGAGGCCGACTCCGTAAGACGATCGGGAACCCCAGCGGGTTTCGCGCCGTTGGAGCATGCAGAGACGGGATGCCAGCGGTCCTGTGCGGCTTCGGGCGACAATGCTGGGGTACCGTCAGAAGAACTGTCTTATCAAACTCACTATGGCAGGAGGGACGGGGCGACACCGCTCCGTATGGATGGACGTGAAGCGATACTTCCGTGGGCCGGTCATGTGGATCGTGCTGGCCGTCCTTGCCGTGGTCGTGTTGATGCAGGTCGTCGGCTCGTCCGGCGGCTACAAGACGGTGGACACCGGCCAGGTCGTCCAGGCGATCAATGACAACAAGGTCGAACAGGCCAAGCTGACCACCGGCGACGAGCAGATCATCAAGGTCGAGCTCAAGGACGGCGTAAAGGTCGACGGCAGCTCGAAGATTCAGGCGAGCTACATCGGCGACCAGGGCGTGACCATCGCCAACACGCTGCAGACCAAGTACCAGGACAAGCAGATCCCGGACGGCTACACCGTTTCGCCGTCCAAGCAGAACCCGTTCGTGGGGATCCTGCTCTCCCTGCTCCCCTTCGTCCTCATCGTGGTCGTCTTCCTGTTCCTGATGAATCAGATGCAGGGCGGCGGCTCCCGGGTCATGAACTTCGGGAAGTCCAAGGCGAAGCTCATCACCAAGGACACCCCGAAGACGACGTTCACGGACGTCGCGGGCTGTGACGAGGCCGTCGAGGAGCTCCAGGAGATCAAGGAGTTCCTCCAGGAGCCGGCGAAGTTCCAGGCCGTCGGCGCCAAGATCCCCAAGGGCGTGCTCCTCTACGGCCGTCCCGGTACCGGCAAGACGCTCCTCGCGCGTGCCGTCGCCGGCGAGGCCGGGGTCCCCTTCTACTCGATCTCCGGTTCCGACTTCGTCGAGATGTTCGTCGGTGTCGGTGCCTCCCGTGTCCGTGACCTGTTCGAGCAGGCCAAGGCGAACGCCCCGGCGATCGTCTTCGTCGACGAGATCGACGCGGTCGGCCGCCATCGCGGCGCCGGCCTCGGCGGTGGTCACGACGAGCGCGAGCAGACGCTGAACCAGCTGCTCGTCGAGATGGACGGCTTCGACGTCAAGGGCGGTGTGATTCTCATCGCCGCCACGAACCGTCCGGACATCCTTGACCCGGCGCTGCTGCGCCCCGGTCGGTTCGACCGTCAGATCGCGGTCGACCCGCCGGACCTGCAGGGCCGTCTGGAGATCCTCAAGGTCCACCAGAAGGGCAAGCCGGTCGCCCCGGACGTCGACCTCACGGCGGTCGCCCGCCGTACGCCGGGCTTCACCGGTGCCGACCTGAGCAACGTCCTCAACGAGGCCGCGCTGCTCACGGCTCGCAGCGACAAGAAGCTCATCGACAACCACATGCTCGACGAGGCGATCGACCGCGTGGTCGCCGGTCCGCAGAAGCGGACCAGGATCATGTCGGACAAGGAGAAGAAGATCACCGCGTACCACGAGGGCGGTCACGCCCTGGTCGCGGCGGCATCTCCCAACTCCGACCCGGTTCACAAGATCACGATCCTGTCGAGAGGCCGCGCGCTCGGCTACACGATGGTCCTCCCCGACGAGGACAAGTACTCCACCACCCGCAACGAGATGCTGGACCAGCTGGCCTACATGCTGGGCGGCCGAGCGGCGGAGGAACTCGTTTTCCACGACCCGACCACGGGCGCGGCGAACGACATCGAGAAGGCCACGACCACGGCCCGTGCGATGGTCACGCAGTACGGCATGACCGAGCGCCTGGGTGCGATCAAGTTCGGCGGCGACAACACCGAGCCCTTCCTCGGACGTGAGATGGCTCACCAGCGCGACTACTCGGAAGAGGTCGCCGCGCTGGTGGACGAAGAGGTCAAGAAGCTCATCGAGAACGCGCACAACGAGGCCTGGGAGATCCTGGTCGAGAACCGCGACGTCCTCGACAACCTCGTCCTGGCCCTCCTCGAGAAGGAGACGCTCGGCAAGGAGGAGATCGCCGAGGTCTTCGCCCAGATCGTCAAGCGCCCGGCGCGGCCCGCTTGGACGGGCTCCTCGCGGCGCACGCCGTCCACCCGCCCGCCGGTGCTCTCCCCCAAGGAGCTCGCGCTGACGAACGGGTCCAACGGTGCGACCCCGGCCATCAGCACGGCCAAGTCCACGGCAACGGAGCCGACCCCGGTGACGGAGTCGGCCCCGGAGGATCGCCCCGAGAGCTGACGCTCCCGGTCCCGTGACCTCGGCCGGCCCGGAATGAAGGCAGCGCCCCCCAGGTTCTAACCTGGGGGGCGCGGCATTTTCGTATGCCCGCAGATGAGGCACATGGTCCGCACGCGCGACCCGCACAGGAACGAGGCACCAATGACCGACCCCGTGACGCTCGACGGCGAGGGCACGATCGGCGAGTTCGACGAGAAGCGCGCCGAGAACGCCGTCCGCGAACTCCTGATCGCGGTCGGCGAGGACCCGGACCGTGAGGGGTTGAGGGAGACGCCGGCGCGGGTGGCGCGGGCGTACCGGGAGCTTCTGGCGGGGCTCACGCAGGTTCCCGAGGATGTGCTGACGACCACGTTCGATCTCGGGCATGACGAGATGGTCCTGGTGAAGGACATCGAGATCGTGAGCCTCTGCGAGCACCACATGCTGCCGTTCCACGGCGTGGCCCATGTCGGGTACATCCCGGCGGAGACCGGCAAGATCACGGGGCTGTCGAAGCTCGCGCGGCTGGTCGAGGTGTTCGCCCGTCGCCTGCAGGTGCAGGAAAGGCTCACCACGCAGATCGCCGACTCCCTCATGCGGATCCTTGAGGCCCGGGGTGTGATCGTCGTCATCGAGGCCGAGCACATGTGCATGTCGGTGCGCGGGATCCGCAAGCCAGGCGCCAAGACCACGACGTCGGCGGTGCGCGGTCAGCTTCGGGACGCCACGACCCGCTCCGAGGCGATGAGCCTGATACTGGCTCGCTAGGGGGACGTCCGGGCGGCCGTCAGGCCGCGGACGCCGCCCCGGTGTTGTTGTCGTCGTCCTCCGGGAGCCTGCAGACGCGCTCCAGGAAGAGGCCGGCCGCTATCACTCCGATGCCGGCGACGACGGAGAAGCCCGCGTAGATGGCCTGGTCGCGGCGGGCGGGGATGTCGAGGGACTCCAGGAGGAAGACGCCGGTGCCCCCGTACATGCCGGCTACGAGGGCGGCGACCAGGGCGCTGGCCTGGCCGAAGACGACCGCGCGGGCCGCCATGAGGGGGTCGACGCCCTTCGCCTCGGGACGGCGCTCGCGCTGGGCCTTCAGGCGGGCGCGCAGGGAGAGGGCCGTCGCCAGCAGGATCACGGCGATCACGGCGAGGACGATCGGGGCGGCCAGAGGGACGCTGGGAAGGGTCCCGACCGAGTTCCAGAGGCGGGCGCCCGCCCAGGACAGGATTCCGGCGACGACGAAGACGCCGACCAGCACCCGGATGCGCAGCTCTCTCACGGTGTCCCTTCAAGTTCCCGCCGGGTCCCCCGGACGCTTGCCGTCCAGGGGGTGTCATTTGGATCAGGCCGGATCAGGCCGCGGCGTCCGGTGCGGTGCATCGCAGGGCGGAGCATGACCCGCGTACTGGGCGTACTCGGGTGATGCGACAACGCGGCGAGGTGCCGTGCCAGGCGTCGCGGACCCGGGGTGATCCAAAAGACACCCCCTAGACCTTAACGACTACTCGGGCAGCCGGAGTTCCAGGTCCTTGCGCGAGGCCACACCGTCCCGGGTGACGGTGTCGAGGAGCGCGGCGACCGGTCCGTGGCCGGGCAACTGGGCAGCGGGATCCACGTCGTGCCAGGGGGCGAGGACGAAGGCGCGTTCGTGGGCGCGCGGGTGGGGGAGCGTGAGGTGCGGGTCGTCGGAGACCACGTCGGCGTACGCGACGATGTCCACGTCGAGGGTGCGGGCGCCCCAGCGCTCCTCGCGGACCCGGTGGAAGGCCTCCTCGACGGCGTGCGCCCGCTCCAGGAGGGAGGACGGGGGCAGGGTGGTCTTCAGGACGATCACCGCGTTGAAGTACGACGGCTGGCTGCCCGGCTCGACGCCCCACGGCTCCGTCTCGTACACGGGGGAGACGAACTTGATGCGCACGCCCGGGGTGTCCTCCAGGGCGTCGACGGCCCCCTGGAGGGTCTCCAGACGGTTGCCGAGGTTGGAGCCGAGGGAGATCACGGCCTGTTTCGGGTTGTGGAGAGTCGTGTCGGCGGCGTCCACCTGCTGTACGACGGAGGCGGGTACCGGCTGTACGGTCGGGTCGCTGTGACCTTCGGTGAAGGACGCGGTCATACTCGGCTCCGGGTGATGGTGACGGTCACGTCGTCGAAGGGGACGGTGATCGGGGCGTCCGGTTTGTGGACGCAGACCTCGACCTCCTGGACCCCCTCGTGCTTCAGACAGGCCTGGGCGATGCGCTCGGCGAGCGTCTCGATGAGGTTGACGGGCTCGCCCTCGACGACGGCCACGACCTCCTCCGCCACGATGCCGTAGTGCACGGTCTTCGCCAGGTCGTCGTCGGCCGCGGCCGGGCGGGTGTCCAGGCCGAGGACGAGGTCCACGATGAAGGTCTGGCCCTCTTCGCGCTCCTTGGGGAACACACCGTGGTGTCCACGGGCCTTGAGGCCGCGCAGCGCGACACGATCCACGCGAATCACTCCTGCAATCGTCGGTGACGGCCGGTCCGTACCGTGTGCGGGAGGCACCCCGGCCACGAACGAATCTACCTGCGGACACTGACAGGGCCCGGCCGCGGGGGCGCGGGCCCTGTGCCGGAAACCGGGGGTTCATCGGGTGTTTCCCCTGGAGAACCCGGCGGCTCACGGGTTGGTAGCCGCTTCTACCCCAGGGCCCGTGATTCCAACCACTTCCTGACCCCGCCCTGTGAGGTACCTACCCCGTCAGGCGGGGGTGTCGTCGTCCTGCGACTCGTCGTTTTCGGCCAGAACCGGGGAGGCGTGGTGCGACCACAGCTTCCAGCCGTCCGGTGTGCGACGGAACACGTTCGTGGCGACCACCAGCTGGCCCACGAGCGGGCCGAGCTCCTCGCCGCCCTCGGGCGCCGGGCCGCCGCTGAGGATGTTCTCCGTGCAGTTCACCAGGGCGGTGTCGCCGGTGACGGAGACGTGCACGTCGGTGAGGAAGAACTGGATGTAGTCGGTGCTCGCCATGATCAGCGCGTACGACCTGAGAACCTCGCCCCGCCCGGTGAGCACGGGCCAGCCGGGGTGCACGCAGGAGATGACGCCGACGTCCGCCGGATCGTGGTACTCCTCGTCGACGCCCAGGTCGGAGGGGCTGAGCCAGAGGGAGGACAGCTCTTCGAAGTCGCCCCGCTCCATCGCTTCGTAGAAGGCGGTGTTGGCGGCTTCGACCTGCTCGACATCGGTGTGAGGGGCGCTCACCGGGCCTCGTCCCCCAGGCGCGCTCCTTCCACCGCGCGCGTGACGCGCACCGCGTCCGCCGTCGCGCGCACCTCGTGCACGCGCACCGCCCACGCGCCGGCGTGCGCGGCGAGCGCGGAGACGGCGGCCGTGGCGGCGTCGCGCTCGCGCGCGGGCGGAGGTGCGCCCTGCGGGCCGGCGAGGACGCGGCCGAGGAACCGCTTGCGGGACGCGGCCACCAGCAGGGGATGGCCCAGGGCGCGCAGCCGGTCGAGGTGGGCGAGAAGGACCAGGTCGTGCTCGGCCTCCTTGGAGAAGCCGAGGCCGGGGTCGACGACGATGCGTTCGGGGGAGACGCCGCCGTCCAGAACGGACTCCACGCGTGCGCGCAGTTCGTCGACGACTTCGGTGACGACGTCGTCGTACACGCCCTTGACGTTGCCGCCCTCCAAAAAGCCGCGCCAGTGCATCACGACGAAGGGTGCGCCCGCCTCCGCGACGACGGGGACCATCGCGGGGTCGGCGAGCCCGCCGCTGACGTCGTTGACGAGGGCGGCGCCGGCGGCGAGGGCCCGCTCGGCGACGGAGGCGCGCATCGTGTCGACGGAGACGACGACGCCTTCTGAGGCCAGGCCGCGGACCACGGGGACGACGCGTCGCAGTTCCTCGTCCTCGTCGACGCGGGTGGCGCCGGGGCGGGTGGACTCGCCGCCGACGTCGACGAGGTCCGCGCCCTCGGTGACGAGTTCGAGGCCGTGCTTGACGGCGGCCGTCGTGTCGAACCAGCGGCCGCCGTCGGAGAAGGAATCGGGGGTGACGTTCACGACTCCCATGACCGCGCAGCGGTCCCACTCCGGAAGGCCCGCGACGTGCCCGCGTCCGCTCTGCTTGCTCATACGTTCAGCGTAGGCCCAGCAAGGGGCCGCGACGTCGCGCGGCCCGCAGCGCCCGGACCTCCGCGTCATGCCGCGCGGACGTCTCTTTCCGCCAGGCCGTGGGCGCATGCGCGTGGGGTGGTGGTGCGGCGGCGCAGGAAGCGTGGCATGGGGAGGGCGAGGTTGACGAAGCCTTCGGCCTGCATGGCGGCGA